>CALUWZ010000014.1 GCA_944324625.1 uncultured Mailhella sp.
CCATGCTTGCGCAGACCACCGCAAGGCCTATGCCCAAGTTGCCGCTTGTGGCTTCAATGACTGTGCCGTCCTTGGTCAGTTCGCCGCTTTTCAGGGCTTCTTTGATGTAGGCAAGGGATGCTCTGTCTTTTATGGAGCCGCCCGGATTGAACATTTCCGCTTTGACGTAAATATTTGCTCCTGCTTCCTTGGAAAGGTTGGGGAAAAAAATAAGGGGCGTATTGCCGATATTTGCAAGTATGTCCATACTGTCCTCTTTTGTTTTTGTTTGAAAGTTATGTTTTTATAAATTGTCTTCTTTGGTGAACATGCGCCAATTGGTGCCGTTTTCCGTTTCTTCGGGAACAACGTCAAGTATGGCGGTGTTTTTCCAGAAATAACTCAAACTTCCGTCAGGGCCTATGTGGCATTTCATGTTTTGGGAAATTTCGTCGGGAGTGAGATTTTTTATGCTGACCCCAAGTTCTTCCAGCTGTTCCCGCAGAAGTTCCTCAATACGGGCGGCAACTTGGGCATTGGGTCTGAACTGTTCGTGCATGGTGCTGTCCTGTTTTTGTTCTGTATTTGGGATTTGTGATTTTTTTTTTGTATTATAAGGCTTATTCTCGGCTTGTCAAAGTTTTAAACCCGTTTTATACTCGGAAAAAAATTTTTGAGAGGTGTAATATGCTTCATCATGTTGTCTGGTGGACGCTCAAAGACGGCGTTAACGGAAAATCCGCCCGGGAGGCTGCAGAATATCTTGTCAAGCTCGGCATGGAAAAAATGAACGGCAAAATCGACGTGCTGCTTTCTCTTGAACTTGCCTGCCGATTTGCTTCCACAACCACGCAGGAAGTTCAGATTCTTTTGCACAGCACCCATGCGGACGAAAAAGCCCTTGCCGAATATGCAGGCCACCCCATTCACGTGGAATTTGCTTCAGAACTGAAGCAGTATGCTTCATCAAGACAGGCCATAGATTATTTTGTATAATCTTGGGCTGACGCATTGTCTGCGGACAGAAAGGATTTGGTGTTTTTTGTCCGTATCCTGCTGTTTTTGCGTCCGCAGCAATCAGTGAATTAAAAAATCCCCTGAAAAGGGGATTTTTTTATAGGCTATAAATTTTATGCATACGGATAATGAATGTCCGAAAATTGAGTATAAAAAAAGGCCAATCCGAAGATTGACCCAAAATCATACTGGGGGAGTATGAAAAAAAAATGGCGGAACGGAAGGGACTTGAACCCTCGGCCTCCGACGTGACAGGCCGGCGTTATAACCGACTTAACTACCGTTCCGCAATTTGCTGCGCTTGGCAAATATATGTAAACACCCGAAAGTGTATTCTTTGAAGTGGCGGAACGGAAGGGACTTGAACCCTCGGCCTCCGGCGTGACAGGCCGGCGTTATAACCGACTTAACTACCGTTCCGCAATTGTGACGAACATCGTCACCGGAGAACTCTATTTATATGGAAGCTGAAACTTTGTCAACAAAAAAATAGGATTTTTTTTTAATTTTTTTCCTGTTCTTCCATTTTCATTTTTTTCAGGGCAATTTCAATGCAGGAAAGCGCCGCGGGCGTTACCCCCGAAATGCGGCCTGCCTGACCGAGATTGAGCGGTTTTACACGGTTGAGCTTTTCCTGAATTTCCCGTGAAAGGCCGGGCATGTCGGTATAATCAAGGTCTTGGGGCAGGGTGATTTTTTCCTGACTTGCCGTTTTTTGGATTATTTCTTCCTGACGGTTCAGATAGCCTGCATATTTGGTGATGATTTCCGCAGTTTCGCAGATTTCGGGATATTTATCCAAATATTCCTGCAGATTGGGTGCAAAATGCACCATATCTTTCAGCTGCAGGTTGGGACGGCGGCACAAATCTTCAAGGGTAATGGCTTTGGTGGGGCTGGCTTCCTTGAGTTCTTCCAAAACGGCACGGGTTTTTGCGTCGGGGCGGATGACGGTGTTTTGCAGAAGTGTGAGGATTTCCTGCAGAATTTCCTGTTTTTTGGTGAAAATGGCATAGTGTTCATCGTCCACAAGGCCGCGTTCCCGTCCGATGGGGGTCAGGCGCTGGTCGGCATTGTCTTCGCGCAGGAGCAGGCGGTATTCGGCACGGGAAGTAAACATGCGGAACGGTTCTTCTGTTCCTTTTGTAACCAGTTCGTCAACCAGAACAGCCATATAGGCTTCGTCGCGCCGCAAAAGGAACGGTTCTTTGCCCTCAAGGCGCGCGGCAATGTTCAGGGACGCCCACAGGCCTTGGGCTGCGGCTTCTTCATAGCCTGACGTGCCGTTGATCTGGCCCGCAAACCAAAGGCCTTCCACATTCTTGGTTTCAAGCGTCGGATGCAGCTGAATGGGGTTTGCGTAATCGTATTCGATGGCATAGCCGGGACGCACGATTTTTGCGTTTTCAAGTCCCGGAATGGTGGCTATCATGCCCTCCTGAATGTCAAGGGGCAGGCTTGTGGAAATGCCGTTGGGATAACATTCTTCGCAGTTCAGGCCTTCGGGTTCCACAAAAACCTGGTGGCGTTCCCGTTCGGGAAAACGGGCGACCTTGTCTTCCACGGAAGGGCAGTAGCGTGCGCCCGTGCCTTCGATGACGCCCGTAAAAAGGGGAGATCTGTCCATGCCGGAACGGATGATGTCGTGGGTTTTTTCGTTGGTCCAAGTAATATAGCAGGGAACCTGCGGGAGTTTCGGACCTTCGCCGTGAAAGCTGAAGCCCGGAGGCGGAAAATCGCCCGGCTGTTCTTCGAGAACGTCAAAATTAATGGAATCATAGCGCAGTCTTGGGGTTGTGCCTGTTTTGAGGCGGCCGAGGGTTATGCCGAGTCTGCGCAGGGCGTCGGACAGGTGTCTGCTCGGTGCGTCGCCGAGTCTTCCTCCGGGGAGGTTTTTCAGGCCGATGTGGATAAGGCCGCACAAAAATGTGCCTGTGGTCAAAAGCACGTGGGGCGCATAAAACTTTTTGCCTATGGCGGTTATCACGCCCTTGATTTTGTATTGTGCGCCGCCGTGTTCTCCTTCGGGTTCTTCGGCTATCAGGTCTTCAACGATATCCTGCCACAGCGTGATGTTTTTTTGTTTGAAAATGGATGATTTGACAACTTTAATATAAGCTTCCCTGTCCATTTGGGCTCGCCGCGAACGCACGGCAGGGCCTTTGCTCTGGTTCAGAATACGGAACTGTATGCCTGCGGCATCGGCCCAGAGTCCCATGGAACCGCCGAGGGCGTCGATTTCGCGCACCAAATGGCCTTTGGCAAGGCCTCCTATGGCGGGGTTGCAGGACAGGTGGCCTATTCTGTCGATATTTCCCGTGACAAGCAGGGTTTTATGGCCGAGTTTGGCAAGGGCCATGGCGGCTTCGCAGCCTGCATGGCCTGCGCCGACGACTATGCTGTCAAAATATTCTTCATTCATGCTGAATCCGATGAGTAAAATGTTTGGCAAAACAGGCAGTGCAGAACTCTGCCGTTTTCGGTAAAAAAAATTTGCATTGCCATTATGCGTATATCTTGATAAAAAAGCAAGTATAATCAATCAGAGAAAGGAAATTGCCATGTCACCTGTCTGGAAAGGCTTTTTAATCGGTTCTTCGCTGGGGATTTTTGCATATTTGTTCGGCATTACGGAAAGTGCGGGAAGAAGCATTCTGCTCGGCATTATTGCAGGCCTGTGCGCAGGGCTTACCTATAAAATACGCGAAGGAAACAGAAAATAATGCTGCAGGGGCTTTTTTTCTCGCTGTATTCCTTGGCATGGGGTTTGGCCAAGCCGTTTCTGAAAAAGCATAAGCGCCTGCAGGACGGGTATGCGGAGCGGCTGACGGGCGGAAACTGGCAGGCTCTTGCACGGGAAAAACCCGTGACGCTGTGGATACAGGCGGCATCGGGCGGCGAAGCATATCTTGCGCTGGAACTTTTGAAATATGTGCCGAGTCTGAAAAACAACGGTGAAAACCTGCATATTCTGTGCACGTCCATGACCAAGCAGGGTATGGAAGTTCTGCAGCGGGGCAGGGAAGCCTTTATGGAAAATTGGCAGAAAAAAACACCGCAGAAGCCCTGTCCGCAGATTTCTTTGTGTTATTTTCCTTTTGACGGCCCCAAGACCATGCGCAGGGCGTTTTCTTCTGCAAGGCCCAAGGCGTGCATTTTGCTGGAAACCGAGCTTTGGCCGAACTTTATGCGCATGTGCGGCGAATTTGGCGCAAAGCTGTATGTTGTCAACGGCCGCATGACCGAAAAGACTTTTTCCGCCTATAAAAAAATCAAGGCTGTTTTTGGGGGAATCAATCCCCGTGCCGTGTATGCCACACGGGAAAAAGACAGGGAATTTTTTGCGCGCATTTTTCCGCAGAGCGCCTGCAGATTCATGCATAACATGAAATTTGACAGTGTTGCGAGGGAGCTGGAATTTGCCATGGCAGAAAAAAAATCAAATTCCCTGAAGGAATTTTTCGATCCGAAAACCTGTGTATATCTTTTTGCTTCCGTGCGCGGGGAAGAAGAAAAAGACCTTGTGCCCCTTATTGCCAAACTGCACGGACAGAAAAGCAAAAGCGCCCTGTGCGTGGTTCCCCGTCATACCGCAAGATTTTCCGAATGGAAAAAACAGCTTGAAGCCAAGGGCTTGGCAGTTTCTTTTGTGACGGAACTTATGGACGCGCAGCGAAAAATCGGCGCAGGCGACATTGTTGTCTGGAACAGGTTCGGCGATCTGAAGGAATTGTATGCCGCGGCGGATTATGCCTTTGTGGGCGGCAGTCTTGCTCCGCTCGGCGGGCAGAATTTTTTGGAACCCTTGGTGTACGGCGTCATACCGCATACAGGCATTAACCTGCAAAATTTTATGTGGGTTTTTGAAACGCAGGGCAAACAGAAAAATCTGGCGGAGGAAAATCTGCTTTGCCTGTATGCCTCCGCGCGTTCCTTGGAAGATACGTTCTGCGGTCTGCCCGAACAAAAATTTGCAAAGCATGCCGAGATACAGAAACGCTTCAAAACATGGCTCGGTCCGCTTTGCGGCAGCAGCAGAAAAGTCATGGAAGAAATTTGGGCAGATATAAATAAATAAGAGTCTGCCCGAAAAACGGAATATATATGATATTTAAAAAACTGCAGGAAATATTCATCAACAACGATAAAGAAAACGTGGTGATCTTGGGTGCGGGCGAAGTAGGCCTTCACCTTGCAAGGCGTCTGACCCAAGAAGACAAAAACGTTGTTGTCATTGACAAGGACAAAAGCCGTCTCGAGCGCATGACTCAGTTTGTGGACGTGCGTACGGTGCTGGGTTCCGGCTCGTCCCCCAAAACCCTGAGTTTGGCAGGGGTGGAAGATTCCCACTATTTTCTGGCCGTTACCAATAATGACGAGGTCAATCTGGTGGCCTGCCTTTTTGCCAATGCCCTTGCGCCCGATGCCGTCAAGCTTGCCCGCATAAGCAATAAGGAATACGAAGAATATCCTTTTGTTCTGGGCAGTTCCAGCCTGAACATACAGCTTATGGTTCACCCCGAAAGCGAAGTTGTGCAGAGCATCAACCGTCTGCTTTCCCTGCCGGGTTCGCAGGATTATGCGGAATTTGCGGGCGGACACCTGCGCATGGTTGCCTATACCGTTGACGCCAATGCCGAACTTGTGGGCAGGCGGCTTTTTGAATTTAAAGACATTGTCAAAAGCGACAATATCATGGTGGCGGCCATAGTCCGCGACAGCAAGCTTATCATTCCCAACGGCCAAGTGGTTATTCAGGCCAATGACCTTGTCTATTTTGCCTATGTGGACACGGCCCAGAAAGACCTGCTCCGCTCTCTGAAAAAAACACGCGCGTTTTTCCATTCCGTGTGCATAGTGGGCGGCGGAAAAATCGGGTATCTGCTGGCAAAGCTTTTTGAAAGCAAGGGGCTTGACGTCAAGCTTATCGAAAAGGACGAGGCCCGCTGCGAAGAATTGGCGGATTTATTGGACAGCACGCTCATTCTGCACGGCGATGCCACGGAAACCACGCTGCTGAAAGAAGAAAACGTGGGCAAAATGGACGTGATCGTTGCGGTTACGGCGGACGAGGAAACCAATATTCTGGCCTGTCTTCTTGCCAAAAGCATGGGCGCACGGGACAGCGTTGCCCGCGTGAACAAGTCCGAGTATCTGCCCATAGTGAAGCACATCGGCATTGACCACAGCGTCAGCACGCGCATTGCAGCGGTAAACGGTTTTCTGAGCTTTATCCGTCAGGGCAATGTTGTGGCGTTTGCGTCGGTTGCCTCCGACGCGGCAGAAGTTTTGGAAGTCTGTCTGACGGAAGATTCCAAGCTGATCAATAAACCGCTTATGGAACTTTCCATTCCGAAAAATGTTATCATGCTTGCCTTTATGCGTGAGCAGAAAGTTTTCATTCCCCACGGCAAAACAGTTTTTGTGCCGGGCGATCACGTGATTTTTCTCGGCGAGCAAAAAGCCATGCGTGATCTTGATGATCTTATCGGCGAGCGCACAACCATTAAACAAAACGATGCAAACAGAATTTTAAACGTATGGAAAAAGTAGTTATCGCAACCAAAAACAAAGGCAAATTGGCAGAGCTTGAAGCTCCCTTGAAAGAACTCGGTTTTGCGGTGGAAACCCTGCCGTCCGATTATCCGGAAATTGCCGAAAACGGCGCAAGCTTTGAGGAAAACGCGCTGATAAAAGCCCGTTTTGTGGCAAAGGATCTCAACTGCATTGCCATAGCCGACGACAGCGGCATAGCCGTGGACGCGCTCGGCGGAGAACCGGGCATTTATTCCGCCCGTTATGCCAATGATTATGTTCTTCTTGAGGGCGAAACCAAGGATGAGGCCAACAACAGGAAACTGCTGGAAAAAATGAAGGACGTGCCCGAAGAAAAACGCAGCTGCGCATTTCACTGTGCCATGGCTGTGGTTTTTCCCGACGGAAAGGAACTTGTCGCCCATAAAACTTGGGAGGGCAGACTGCTTTTTGCGGGACGGGGACAGAACGGCTTTGGCTATGACCCCCTGTTTTTGGACGAAGAACTGAATATGACCGGTGCGGAAATGGAAAAAAGCGTCAAAATGCAGCGTTCCCACCGTGCCAAGGCTTTGGCCGCGGTCATTGAGGCCTTCCGCTCCCTGAAGAGATAGCGAATGTCTTTTTTTTCCAAAATAAACGGCCGTCAGCAGATGGGCATTGCCGCCCTCATTATGGGGTTCAGCGTGCTTTTGTCCCGTTTTATGGGGCTTTTTCGGGATAAGGTTATTTCTTGGCAGTTCGGTGCGGGCGGCGAAACGGATTTGTATTTTTCCGCCTTTGTTCTGCCTGATTTTTTGAATTACCTTTTGGCAGGCGGCTATGTTTCCATTACCCTTATTCCGCTTCTTGCAAAGCTTATGGAAGAAGACGAGCAGAGCGCATGGAAATTTTTCAGTTCCGTGCTGCTGTGGGCGGCAGGCTCTGTTCTGCTTTTGTCTGCCGTGCTGTGGATTTTTGCTCCGCAGCTGGTGCCGTATCTTGCGCCGGGTTTTGATGCAGGCCAGCTTGCACGGCTTACGGAATTTCTGCGCATTATTTTGCCTGCGCAGGTCTGTTTTTTGCCGGGAGCCTGCTTTACGGCAATTTTGTATATCCGCAGGCAGTTTGCCGTACCTGCCCTTGTGCCGCTTATTTACAACGGCATGATTTTGGCCTGCGGCACGGCGTTTCCCTGTTTCGGCATTGCAGAAGGCATGGAAGGTTTTTGCTGGGGCGTGTTTTTCGGCGCATTTTTGGGCTCTCTGCTTTTGCCGTATCTTGCGGTGAAAAACGGAGGCCTGTCATTTTATTTTGTATGGAACCATGCATATTTAAAACGTTTTTTGTGGCTTGCCCTGCCCCTTATGCTCGGCCAGTCCGTTGTGGTGCTTGATGAGCAGTTTATCCGCATTTTCGGCAGCTTGGCAGGAACGGGGGAAGTCAGCCTGCTGAGCTATGCCAGACGCATTATGATGGTGCCCGTGGGCGTGGTTGCGCAGGCCGCAGGCGTGGCGTCGTTTCCGTTTTTGGCTCAGCTTTTTGCCAAAAATGACATGGAAAATTTCTGCGATACCCTGCATAAAGCCTTAAAAAATACCCTTGTCATTGTTTTGCCCGTAACCTTCGGTCTGATTGCTGCTGCCATGCCCGTGCTCGGTCTTATTTTTGAGGGCGGCCGCTTTGGCATGGAAGAAACGGTTCTGGCTGCGCCTTATCTGCAGATTATGCTCTGCGCCGTACCGTTTTGGTGCATACAGCAGATTTTGGGACGGGCTTTTTATGCCATGGAAGATACCAAAACCCCTGCCGTCGCCGGCACTGTGATTACGCTGCTGCTGGTGCCCGTGTATTATTATGCTTCTCCTCGTTTCGGCGGTACGGCAGTAGCGTTTTTGACGGCTTTTTCCGTATTTTTGTATGCCCTTGTCATGCTTTGGGCAGGCCGCAGGCATTTTTATCCTGCCTATCAAGGAATGCTTTGTCTTTTTGGGAAAAACGTGTTATTGAACGTTATACCGTTTTGTATATGCTGTGCCGCAGGCAATTTTTTTGCCGCATCCCTGACGGGCAGAATGTCTTTGCTCGCCGTGCAGTTTGTGCAGATCTGCATGTGCGGTGCGGTGTATCTTGCGGTGTATTTTGTTTTGGCAAAATGCTTTATGCCTGAAAACATACGGCTTATTCTTTCACCTTTTTTACGCAGACTAAAAAAAGCAGGTTAATATGGAAGTTATTCGTTCAGGACGTGCAGGCTTTTGCATGGGTGTGGCCCTTGCCCTTAAAAAACTTGATGATTTGGTGGAAAAAGGCGGTCATGTGGGCACCTTCGGCCCCATTATCCACAATCCTTTTGTGTTGGAAGAATATGCCCAGAAAGGCGTGCGCTGTTTCGGTTCCGTGCAGGCGGTCAAAGAGGCTCTGGAGCCTTTTTATGCTTTTTCCGAAACCGTTGATGCCAAAGAAAGCCAAATGCGGCTGAATTTGCTGATAAGGGCCCACGGCATACCGCACAGTACGGAACATTTTCTGCGCAGTTTGGTGCATGTCAGCCTTATGGATGCCACCTGTCCGCGGGTAAAAGAAGCGCAGAACTCCATTGCCCGCGCCACCCAGACCGAAGACGGCGAACCTGTGACCCTGCTTCTTTTCGGTGATGCCAATCATCCTGAAGTGGACGGCCTTGTTTCTTATGCCAAAGGAAAGTACATTATTTCGCCCGAGCCTGAAAAATTGGTGGAATATGCCAAAAAAAATCAGCATGAGCAAATGGTTCTCGCCGCCCAGACCACACAGGACAGGCCGCTTTTTGACCGCATAAAGCAGGAGCTTTGCACCGTGCTTGATAAAAAACCCGTGATTTTGGAAACCATCTGCGACGCAACCAAACTCCGTCAGGAAGAGGCTCTGACCATTGCCGAACAGGTGGATGCCATGGTTGTTGTGGGCGGAAAGGAAAGCGGAAACACAAAAAGACTGGCCGAATTGGTTTTTTCCAAAAATATCCCTACAGTTCTTGTGGAAAGTGCCGATGAATTAGTAAGAGAATTTTTTCAAAATGTTAAAAAAGTAGGCCTTACCGCAGGAGCTTCCACCCCAAAACGCTTGGTAGACGAAGCAGAACGGGTGCTCGGTTCTTGGTAGAATTTGCTGTACGTTTTTAGGAGGAGTTATGTCTCAAACCAATATTTTGCTTGAAGCAGGTACGAATGAGCTTGAGATTGTAGAGTTTTATATTGACGAACCTGTTCTTGACTATGATTCGGGAACTGCCAGTGCGCTGAAGCTTATTCAGGAAGAGGGCAAAGATCCCATTTACCGCGGATATTACGGGGTTAACGTTGCCAAAGTCTTGGAAATCATTCAGCTTCCGCATGTTACGCCGCTGCCTGAACTGCAGAGTCCTTCCGTGCTTGGTGCTTTTAATCTGCGTTCACAGATCATACCTCTTGTGGATTTGAATATTTGGCTTGAAAAAGAAAATTTAAAAGACGCTAATCCGCCCAAAGTTGTTGTGACCGAATTCAACAATGTCACCACGGCGTTCAAAGTGTCCGGTGTAAACCGCATTCACCGCATAAGCTGGGAAGACGTGGGGGCGCCGAATGCTTATATGTCTTTCTTCTCCAAGGGCTGCATTACGGGGGTTGTGCGTCTTGAAGACAGAATCATTTTTATTCTTGACCTTGAAAAAATCGTGACCGAGCTGAACCCCAATTTGGGTCTGCGCCTTGATACGGCCATTGACTGGAGCCAGACCAATAATTACCGCGCCATTGTCTGCGATGACTCTTCCCTGATCCGCAGCATGCTGAAAACCCTTCTTCAGCAGGCCAATTTTGAAGTTGTGGACTATACCAACGGTCAGGAAGCTTGGGATGAACTTGCAAGGATTCGTTCGCTTGCCATTGAAGAGGGCAAAGATGTCAGCGATTATGTGCAGGTGCTTATTTCCGATATCGAAATGCCGCGCATGGACGGCCATACCCTTTGCAAAACCGTCAAGGAAGATCCCTATATGCGCAAAATTCCGGTTATTTTGTTCTCTTCCCTGATTACGGACAAACTCCGCCATAAAGGGGAATCCGTAGGTGCTGACGAACAGATTTCCAAACCGGGCGTAACCCAGCTTGCCCAGCGTGCCCATGAGCTCATCAAGCAGTATGCGGCAGGCTATGTCCCAGAAAAGAAAAAGGAAGAATCTAAATAATATGAATATATTAGTGCTTGGTGTCGGCAATGTCCTATACCGTGATGAGGCTGTGGGCGTTAAAACCGTTTTGAAAATGCAGGAAGAATATGTTTTTCCCGAAAACGTCAGGCTTATGGACGGCGGAACCCTTGGCATGCAGCTTATGGACGAGCTGATGAATTCGGATTTGACCGTTATTATTGATATCGTAAAGGGCGGACACGAACCCGGCACGCTTTACCGTCTTGAAGGGGAAGATCTGCGCAAAAGCATGAGTTTTTCCGACTCCCTGCACCAAACCGATCTTGTGGATACGCTGATTTACTGCGATTTGGCAGGACACAGGCCCGACTGCGTTGTTATCGGCGTCGAGCCCGAGGACTGGAAATCCCTTGATTTGGAAATGAGTCCCAAAATAGCGGAAGCCATGCCCAGAATTATTCAAGAGGTATTGAAAGAATTGGAAAAGCACGGTGTTGCGTACAGCAAAAAATAATAAGGAGCTTCGGCTCCTTTTTTTTGTGCCTGCTGAAATAATTGGCAGAATGTTTTGTGAAAATAATAATGTTTTTTTATTGTATTAATTCAAAATAAAAAAATATGTTTTATCATATTGATTTTATGATTAAATAAAATTGTTTTACTTGTGCATGCCGAAGTGTATTAAAAGCAAAATATTAGAGTTTTAAAAAATAAATAAAATTCAGTATGTTAAAAAAGGCGAGAATGGAAGGAACTTTGTGAATTTATTGACAGGCAGTTTTTTTTGCGTATAAATTTTATTATCCATAAATTCTTCCGTTGGAGGTGTGCCTTGAAATTTCATTTGATTTTGGCTGTGTTGACAGCAGTTTTTGCCTCTGTGGTTGCACAATATGCAGCTCCTTGGGGGTTGGTCGGCTGGGTTGTTTTTTTGTCTTGGGCAGGTTTTTTTGCCGCAGGAGCAGGCAAGGAGGGCTTTTTAAAAATTTTGGTCAGCTCTCTTGTCGGTTTGCTTGGCGGCTATGCAGTGATTGAACTTGCAGCTATGAGTACCATGTCCAATCCCATGCTTATTCCCGTTGCCGTTGTTATTTTTGTTTTTGTGGCGCTTGGTTCCTGCAAATGCTTTTTTGTTCCCGGCAGTTTTATAGGATGTGCCTCTTATTTAGGGGCAGGAGCATTGCCTTGGGAAACGTTTATTTCATTGGTTATGGGCTGTGTTTTGGGGTATGCGACCTATTTTGCCGCACAAAAAATATGTAGATAAAGGTATTGATATGTTAAAATATCTTATTATTGCATTGTCTTTTTTGGTGTGCACGTCGTCTGCTTTTGCCAAAACCTATCATTTGGGCGGTTTGTATACGCTTACTTATTCCAACGGGCTGTATGCAGACTGGGGCGATTATGAACGCATTTCCGCTCAAATGGCCGTTGAGGATATCAATGACAGCGGCATGCTCGGTGAAGACAAACTGGCGCTTTTGGATGAAAATATTATTGACTATCACTGTGCGGAGCAGGGTTCAAAAGAACTTGGCGAAAAAATGTTTTCCCGCAAGGATATTATTGCTGTTCTGGGCATTGACTGTTCAGGGCCGGCTGAAACTTTTGCCAATGTGGCGGCAAAATATGAAATTCCTGCAATCTCCTGCGGTGCGGGGGCTGAACCGTTGGGAGACAGCGAACGTTTTCCGTATTTTGTGCGGGTCATGAGTCCGAGTTCTGTTTTTGAGCGGGTATTTTTTCCGATTATGAAAAAATACGGCTTCAATGATGTGGCGATTTTTCACACCACCGATATTTGGGGGTCAAGTGCAAAAGATGCACTCCTTATTGATGCTGCCGCATTGAATGTGAATGTGGCAGGCATTTACAGCTATGACAGAAATTCCAGCTTTGAAAAAGTTTATTATTATCTGTCACAGGCTAAGGCAAAGGGTATTAAAGATTATTTCATTGTTATGCCCGTGCCGGATACCGCCATTGTTTTTCAGGCTGCCCGTGCTCTGAAAATGACTAAGGGGTACCGTTTTTATTCTTCTGAAATTTTATCCCCAAACAATACGCAGGCTGCTTTGCTTGGTGCAATAGGCAATTTTGCTCCAAAGGCAAGTTTTCCCGATACGCCTGAACTGCATGATTATATCAAGCGCTTGTCCGAAAGGGTAGGAAAGCCTGTTTCTCCCGAAAGCAGTGCTTTTTTGTGGGGAATTTTGGGCTATGACAACGTAAGGATTGTGGCAGAAGCCATTGTTTTGGCAAAAAAAGACGGAGTGACCGATATTAACGGAAAAACCATTATGCCCTATCTCAAAAAAGCCGAGTATACGGGCCTTACGGGCAAGATAAACATTAAGGAAGGTACCAATAACAGGGAATCTATGGATATTGATATTATTAATCTGCACGGTTTTGTGGAAGATCAAAGTTATGTTTCCCGCTGGCTTTATGTTTTGCAAAATCCTGACGGTGTGCCTATTTTGTATGAAAAGGTCGGCAATGTAAGCAGTGAAGGCGTATTTACCTTTGATGAAAGCAAGGTTGTCTGGCCCGGGGATAAGGATTAGTTCCGGAAAGGGAACAGCAAAAAAGGGAGCTTCGGCTCCTTTTTTTTGTGCCTTTTGTTTGGCAGGAAATGAAAAATGTTTTGAAAGTGCCATGCAAAATGTTCCGTAACCGCATGTGCGGCAGATAATGCCGAAATTCTGCGGCAAACGGATTTTTGATTTGGCAGGGGCGTTTTATCCCTTGAATTTTAAATGCAGAAGCGGAAAGTGGCTGCCGAGATCGTCGTATTCGCTGCGGGCAAACTGCTGAAAGCCCATTTTTTGATAAAAGGCGCGTGCGTCTTTATTTTCTTCGTTAACATCCACAAAGGCAATGTTGTAGGCTGAGAGGGCATGGGCGACAAAGGCTTTGCCGAGCCCTTTCTTCTGTGCCTTCGGGTGGATGAAGAGCATTTCCAGCTTATTGCCTTCTATGCCCATAAAACCGAGATATTCGCCTTCTTCGTTTTGGGCGGTCAGCAGAAAGGGAACGTTTTTCAGGGCGTCAAGCACAAGAGGATAGAGTTTTTTTCTGTCTTCGGCAGTCAGAAAATGGTGGGTGCTCTGCACGGACTGTTCCCAGACTTTGCCAAGTTCCTGTATCAGTTTTTTTGGCCGCATGTATTGGGCGGCAATGCAGTGCTGCGTTTCCATATATTAAAATTCGATATCGGGAGGATATGTTTCCGTAATGAGTTTATAGGGAAGTGCGTATTTTTTGCATTGTTTGAGGAAAAACATGTTTTCGTCGATCAGGCTCCGCATGCAGGGTGTTTCGTGATGTCGCTTTTCAATGACCGAAGCATATTTTATTATATCGCAGTAATGCCGTGTTATGTACCGCGGACTCATGATAAGGCACAGATAACGGATATCGGCAAGTTCTTTTTTTGTGAAATCCCGTTTCCATGCAAAAGGAATATAACAGCCCTCAATAATGAGGTTTTGCTTGTTTTCAAGGGCTGTTTTAATGATTTCTTTCTCTATGCTCCACAGATAGGGGACAAGTTCGGCGTCGTCTTCGGGGGAAAGACGGGTTTGTCCGCTCCGTATCAGCCCCATTTTCAGAAGGTCGGCGGAAAGGCAGGGAAAACGGTATGTTTCGATCAGTTTCTGCGCAAACAGGGTTTTTCCCGTGTGGGAAGCACCCGTAAGAAGAATTATCATTATTTTCTCTGCCTTGTCCGCAGGCCCTGTATAAAGGAATATTAAAACGGCGTGCCTGTTTCAATCAGTTTTTTGTAAATGAGTTTCTGCAGTTTTTGGGCATTTTCCATGGGAACGCCGTCGGCAATGGGCTTTCCTTCGTAATGGGTAATGGCAACGCATTGAGAGCCCGTGCCGAAAAGGAGAAATTCTTTTGCTTCAAAAATTTCTTCTTCTTTAATGTCGCGCATTTCTGTTTTCATCCATGTTTCGGCAATGCTTTTGGCCATAAGCGCGGTGGTGCCTGCCAAAGTGCGCTTGAATTCGGGCAGGACAAACACGTTGTTTTTGTCGATAATGCCTACGTTGGCAATGGCGGCCTCCGCCAGATTTCCGTCTTCGTCAAAGGAAATGCTGACATTGACGCCTTTTTCCTCTGCTTCCTGCGCCATAAACACGTTGGGCAGGTAGTTGGTGGATTTTATCTGTGCCAAAAACGGCTGTTTTGCGGGAATATTGCTTCTGCAGGCGGTAATCCCCTTTTCCCAGTAGCTCGGGTCGGGCGGATTGCCCTTGGCAGCCACGCAGTAAAAACTTGCCAGCGGACATTCTTTCGGGCTAATGCCGAGACCGCCCTCGCCGCGTCCCATGAGAACTTTCACCGAGCCGTGTTCGGCGCCGCCTGCTTTTGCTGTATCCAAAATAATTTGGCGGAGTTCGGAATAAGGCAGAGGCGGAACAATGCCGAGTCTGTTGGCGGAGTGTTCAAGCCGTGCAACATGGGCGTCCAGTTCCAAAACTTTGTTTTCCGCAATGGTCAGGGATTCAAAAATACCGTCGCCTCTGTGCACAAGGTGGTCGTCAAGGGGAATGCGCAGAAGCTTTGCGTCTTTGCAAATGGCGCCTACGGCGTGTTCATAAAACGCCGTTACAAAGGTTTCTGCTTTGCGGGGAGAACTTTTTATTTTTTCAATCCATTGTTCGCTGCTTATGATTGGGGTCTGCATGACGCCTCCTGTGCCGAAAAACGGCTTTCTGCCTGCTGACGGCAGGACAATTATATCAATTCGATTTCGCCTGAAAATACTTCGCGGGCAGGGCCTGTCATATACACAATGCCGTCATCTGCCCAGTTAATGACAAGTTCGCCGCCCCGAAGTTCGATAACGGCCTTTCTGTCCGTATAATTGTTGAGAACGCAGGCAACAAGCACGGCGCAGGCACCCGTTCCGCAGGCCAGAGTTTCGCCTGAACCGCGTTCCCAAACGCGCATGCGCACTTTCTGACGGCTGACAACTTCGATAAATTCCGTGTTTACCCGTTCGGGGAACAGTTCGTGGTGTTCGAAATTGGGGCCTATGACCGGCAGGTCAAGGGAGGCGATATCGTGCATGGTGACCACAAAGTGCGGATTGCCCATGGAAACGCCCGTGCCTTTGATAAGAGCGCCGCCCACGGAAATTTCTTTGTTGATAAACGTGTCGCCGTCCGCATTCATGGGAATGTCGCAGGGTTTGACAACGGGTTTGCCCATGTCCACGGTAACGCTTGAAACTTTGCCGTTTTCAAGGGTAAGGTTCAGGGTGCGTATGCCGCTTTTTGTTTCAAGGGTGACTGTTGTTTTGTCCGTGCGGCCGCGGTCGTACAGGAATTTGCCCACGCAGCGGGACGCATTTCCGCACATATTGCCTTCGGAGCCGTCATTGTTGAACATGCGCATGCGAAAATCCGCTTTGTCGGATTTGCCGATGAGCACAAGGCCGTCGCCGCCCACGCCGTAGTTTCTGTCAGACATGAATACGGCAAGCGGTGCGGGGTCGGTAAGGGGAAAATCCAGATTGTCCATCCAGACATATACGTAATCGTTGCCTATGCCTTCCATTTTGGTGAAGGCAAGTTTTTGGGGCAGCTGCATTTTTTCGATATATTCCTGTCCCAAGCGGGGCAGTCTTTTTTCAAATTGCGCCATAAGCACCTCATTCAAAAGTAATCGCTGTTTTTATAGCGTTTTTTGCGGAAAAGAACAAGGGGAAAAGCTGTGTGCTTTTGCGGAAATAAAATTTAATACATAATAAAACCAATATGTTATTTAAAAAATAAAATTTCATTGATTTTTTTTGGAAATTAATATATTAAAAATTATTTTGTTTTATTAACCTATCAAAAAAAATGGAAAGATTATGAACGCAAATACAATGATTCCGGCTTTGCTTATGCTTGACGACGGTACCTGTTTTGAAGGTTTTGCCGCAGGCGCCTGTGAAGAAGTAATGGGTGAAGTTGTTTTTACCACCGGCATGTGCGGCTATCAGGAAACCATTACTGACCCTTCTTATTACGGGCAGATAGTAGTTTTTACCGCCGCCCATATCGGCAATTACGGCGCCGCGGGCATTGACAGCGAACGTCCCTGTCCGAAGCCCGAATACGGCGCAAGCGGCATTGTTTGCCATGATTTGTTTACTGATGCGGAAAACGGTGATTTTCCGCATTTTCGTGCCGAAAGTTCTTTGAACAATACCCTGAAGAAAATGGGCATAAGCGGCATACACGGCATTGATACCCGCGCGCTGACCCTGCACCTTCGCATGCACGGTTCAAGAAACGGCATTATCAGCACCAATCTTGACCGCGAATATCTGCTCCGAAAAGTGAAAGAGCAGCCCTCCATGGCAGGCCTTGACCTTGCGTCCAAAGTAACCACAAAAGAAAAATTTGTTTTTGATACCGATCCAAGCACCATACTGGTCGGCAAAAAACGCGACATGAGCAAAAAAATGCTCAGCGTTGCTGTTGTCGATTACGGTGCAAAGCGTTCCATTTTGCTCCATTTATACAATAATAACATGCATCCCACCGTTTACCCCGCAACGGCAACGGCGGAAGAAATTTTGGCAGGAAACCATGACTGCGTCATGCTCACCAACGGCCCCGGCGACCCGGAACCCTGTGATTACGCCATTAAAACCATACAGGGCCTTATCGGAAAACTGCCGCTTTTCGGCATTTGCTTAGGTCATCAGCTCCTTTCCCTTGCCATGGGCGCAAAGACCTTTAAAATGCCTTTCGGCCACCATGGCATTAACCACCCCGTAAAAGACATCACCACGGGCAGAGTGCTTATTACCAGCCAAAACCACGGTTTCTGCGTTGACCCTGACAGCCTGCCCGAAAATATCAAAATTACCCATTGGAATTTGAATGACAATACCGTGGAAGGCTTGGAATTGACCGATGCGCCCGCATTTTCCGTGCAGTTCCACCCCGAAGCCGCTCCCGGCACGTGGGACGCTTACGGCCTTTTTGACAAATTCCGTGCAATGGTTGACGAATTTCATAAATAATAACGGTGGCTGATGCCGAATAAGGCATTGCCGAAAAAAAAGGATTTCAAAGAAATGCCAAAACGTGAAGATCTGAAAACGATTATGGTGCTTGGTTCCGGACCCATTGTTATCGGTCAGGCCGCAGAATTTGACTATTCCGGCACGCAAGGACTCAAAGCCCTGAAAGAAGAAGGTTGCCGTATCATTCTCCTGAACTCAAACCCGGCCACCGTTATGACAGATACTGCGTTCAGCGACGCAACCTATATCGAGCCCATGAACAAATTCATGGCAGCGGAAATTATTATTAAAGAACGTCCTGACGCCATTTTGCCCACTTTGGGCGGCCAAACCGCTCTGAACCTGCTCATGGATCTGCACCACATGGGCATTTTGGAAGAATACAACGTTGAAATTATCGGTGCACAGCCAAAATCCATCGAACTTGCGGAAAACCGTCAGAAATTCCGCGAAACCATGGAAAAACTCGGTCTTGATCTGCCCAAAAGCGCCCTTGCCACCAATTTTGAAGAAGCTATGGAGGCAATCAAGCAGATCAGTTTCCCTGTTATCATCCGTCCTTCTTACACCCTCGGCGGTACGGGCGGCGGCATTGCCTACAATATCGAAGAATTTAAGGAAATAGCCAAGGGCGGTCTCGAAGCGTCACCCATCAGCCAGATTTTGATTGAAGAATCCGTTCTCGGCTGGAAAGAAATCGAGCTTGAAGTTATCCGTGACAAGGCGGACAATGCCATTGTCATCTGCGGCATTGAAAACCTTGACCCTATGGGCGTGCATACGGGCGACTCCATTAC
>CALUWZ010000015.1 GCA_944324625.1 uncultured Mailhella sp.
AAAATGAGCGATATTACCCGTTTCGGAGTTTCCATCGAATCCGCCTTGGTGGAAGCTTTTGACGCCCTGAGCAGAAAAAAAGGCTTTGCCAACCGCTCCGACGCTCTGCGCCAATGCATGCGAAACGCCCTGCAAGAAGACGCCAACACCAATCCCAAGGCACAGGTCAGCGGCGTTTTAAGCGTTATTTATGACCACCACAACAGTGATTTATCCAAAAAACTGACAGGAATGCAGCATGAAGTACATGAAATAGTCATGACAAGCCTGCATGTGCATTTGGATTTGCACCACTGTCTTGAAGTAATGATTTTAAAAGGCCAGAACAAAAAAGTTCAGGAACTTGCGGACAAGCTTTCCAGCACTCGGGGCGTGCTTAAAGCCAATCTTGCCATAACCAGCATTGACACGCTGGCAAACTCCTGCCATAACCACGAACACAATCACGAATAAGGTCAGTATGAAAACAGCACATTTGGAAGATGTTCAAAGCTCAAAGGCAAAACATCCCCTTGCCATAGACAAAGTGGGCATAAAAGATTTCAATATTCCTCTTGTCGTGCGTGACCTTGCCAATGAAAAACAGCACAGCATTGCCAAAGTTGCCATGAGCGTGGATTTGCCTGCGGATTTTAAAGGCACGCACATGAGCCGTTTTATCGAAGCTCTTGAAGAATGGCGGGAAAATGCCGAAGAAAAACTGGATTACGTTTCCTTAAAAACCCTTTTGGAACGGGTACGCACCAAGCTTGACGCCCAAAAAGCCTATATCAGCTTCCGCTTTCCCTATTTTATGACCAAGGAAGCCCCAGTCAGCAAAGCAAAAGCTCCCGTATCCTACCTGTGCTGCTTTACCGGCGAATGGGACAAAACATGGGATAAACCCGATTTTCTCATTGAAATTGAAGTGCCCGTAACCACGGTCTGCCCCTGTTCCAAAGCCATAAGCCAATACGGAGCCCACGGTCAGCGCACCTATATAAAAATGCAGATCAAACTATCCAAATTTTCATGGATGGAAGAATTTATCCATATTGCCGAACAGGCAGGCTCTGCGCCTATTTATGCTGTTTTAAAACGGCCCGATGAAAAATTTGTCACGGAACAGGCCTATGAAAATGCCTACTTTGTGGAAGATGTGGTCAGAAACGTGGCGTATCATCTGGATAAGCACGAACATGTGGAATGGTATAAAGTAACAGTGGAAAGCCATGAATCCATTCACGGGCACAATGCCTTTGCCGTCATTGAAAAGCGGTAAGCGGTAAAAAATATTCCCCCAAAGCTGTCAGTTCTGCCCGACAGCTTTTTTTATGCATACTGCCGGACGGATTTTACGGAACGCCGGGGCTGCATGCTGCAAACAGCTCAGACAGGATTTTTCACCGGACGCGGTTTAGCCCCGCAGACCGAACCTCCCCCCTTGTTCGGAATAATTAAAAAAATTTTGCCAATCTCCCCAAAGCAAAACACCGCATGTATGCAAGGCATAAAAAAAGCCGGACAATGCCGGCTTTTTTATTTGAAACAATATTATCTTACATAAAGAAGATAAAGGTGGTAAGAATAAAGATAGGCCAAAGGATGCCGATGGACCATGCCATGTAGCCGAAGAAGCTGGGCATCTTCACGCCGCTGTTTTCGGCAATGGAGCGTACCATGAAGTTGGGAGCGTTACCGATATAGGTTACTGCGCCCATAAATACGGCACCGGCGGAAATAGCCGCAAGAGTGGAAACATGTCCCATGAGATATTGAGCGTCGCCGCCTGCGGTATTAAAGAATACCAAGTAGGTGGGAGCATTGTCGAGGAAGGAGGAAAGGATACCGGTAAGCCAGAAGAACATATAGTTCAGCGGTTCGCCTGTAGCAGGGTCGGAAACCATGCTGATGAGGCCTGCAAGGCTGCCGTCCGTACCTGCGCGCAGAATGGAAATGGCAGGAATCATGCTGAGGAAGATACCGATAAAGAGCTTGGCAACTTCTGCGATGGGTTCCCAGTTGAAGCCGTTGAGATCGCGGCATTCCTTGGAAGTAAACTTCATGGAAAGGAATACGATGAGCAGGAGGCAGAGGTCACGCACAAGGTTTTGCAGTTCCACATAAATGCCTGCGTAAATGTGGAAAGAAACTTCAGGCTTCCAAGAACCGCTCATAAGAACAAGGCCTACGATGCCTGCAACAAAAAGAATGTTGATTTTTCCGTCAAGGCCGAGTTTTTCGCCGCTGCCTGCAGCTGCAGGTTTTGGTGAACCTTCTTTTTTGAAGAGGTAAGAATCAAGCAGGAAGTAAATTACCAGCAAAAGAATGGAAACAAAAGCGGTTTTTAAAAAAAGGTGTACGGTTGTCCAGAAGAAATCAACGCCTTTCAGAAAACCGAGGAAGAGCGGCGGGTCACCGAGAGGAGTCAAAGAACCGCCGATATTGGCAACCAGGAAGATAAAGAAAACAACCTGATGAACTTGGTATTTGCGGTGTTTGTTGGCGCGCAGAAGCGGACGGATAAGGAGCATGGCAGCGCCTGTGGTACCGATCCAGCTTGCGATAATGGTACCGAAAGCCAAAATACCGGTATTAACGGCAGGTGTGCCTACGAGTGTGCCTTTCAGACGAATGCCGCCTGCAGCAGTGAACAGGGAAAGCAAAAGGATAATAAAGGGGAGGTATTCAAGCAAAATGGTTTCAACGGCAAAAAAGCTTACAGTATGGAAGCCGAAAACCATGGTTGCAGGAATAAGGAAAGCAAGTCCCCAGAAAATTGCCACTTTACCGAAATGGTGGTGCCAGAAATGAGGCACTGCCAAAGGACAAATTGCAATGGAAAGCAGCATACAAACAAAAGGAATTACCCAAGCAAGTCCCATGTCTTTAGGAAATGCAGGATGTCCGTGAGCTGCAAAAGCAACAGACGGAAGCAAAAGCATTACAGCCAACAAAGGCAACAGAAAACGCATTTTAGGCATTTTGTTCTCTCCTTTAAATATTTTAAAGCCTTTTTTGTATAGCACACAAAACACAAGCAATCAAGAAAAATCGTAAAAACAAGGTCATGCAGATATTTTCGCTTGACAACGGGGCCAAGAAAACGCACAAAAACAAACATGGACAGCGCAAATTTCAGAAGTCTTTATCCCATAAGCCGCCGTAAAGGAATTTACCTTTTTGAAGAAGGAAAAAAATTTCTCAATTTTTCCTCCAACGACTATTTAAATATCGGCACAAACCAAGCGCTGACAAAGGAATTTCTTACATTTCTGCTGGAAAAAGAACTGTACGGCGAAGCCCTTTTTTCCTCATCTTCCTCACGGCTTTTAAGCGGAAATTCCGCTGCTTTTACCCGCTTGGAAAAAACTCTTGCCAAATGGTACAAAAAAGAAGCCGCTCTGCTTTTTAACAGCGGATATCAGGCAAATATGGGCATTATTTCAGGCCTTATGCAAAAAGGCGATGCCGTTTTTTCCGACAAGCTCAACCACAACAGCATAGTGGCAGGCATGCTGCACGCAGAATCCAAGTTTTACAGATATAAACACTTGGATTACAATCACTTGGAAGACTTATTGAAAAAATACCGCTCCCTGCACAAAAAAGCCCTGCTGGTGACAGAATCCGTTTTTTCCATGGACGGGGACAAAGCGGATTTAAGCGCATTGATCACCCTGAAAGAAAAATATGCATGCATTATCCTGCTTGACGAAGCCCACGGCGTCGGCGTTTACGGCAAAAATGCCTGCGGCCTCTGCACGGAAGATGAAACGATTCTGCCGAAAATTGACATTGTCATGTCCGCCATGGGCAAGGCTTTGGGTTCCCACGGTGCTTTTTGCACAGCAAACGCGGAAATTATACAAACATTAATCAATAAAGCTCCCACCTTTATTTTTTCCACTGCGCAAGCGCCCATACAAATTTTATGGTCGGAATTTATTCTGACCAGACACTTTGATTTTCTACTCTCTCAGCAGCAAAAACTGCACAGGCTTATGCAGGCCTGCGGGCTTTCATCCCACATTGTTCCGCATATAGTGGGAGAAAGCAAAGACTGCGTCAATATGTCAGCATATTTAAAAGAACAGGGATTTTATGTCCTGCCCGTGCGGCCGCCCACTGTTCCGCAGCACACGGCACGGCTGCGGCTTTCCTTTTGCGCCGATATGCAGAAAGAACATGTCGACGCCCTGTTCCGTGCAATACACAGCTTCCCAAACAAGGAAAATATGCAATGCAATGCCAATGGCTGACCAAAAATTCACATAATAAGCTGATTATTTTTTTCAACGGCTGGGGCATGGACGAAAAAAGCATTGCCCATCTGAACGAAAGCAATAAGGATTTCGACTGTCTGCATTTTTGCGATTACAGAGATCAGGAAATTCCCGATTTTAATTTTTCCTGTTATGACGAACTCTATTTAATCGCATGGTCCATGGGTATTTACATGAGCAATTGCCTGACGCAGAAATGCAGTTTTCCTTTTTCCCGAAAAATTGCTTTCTGCGGCACGGGCAATCCCATAGATGCTGCAGAGGGCATAGCCCCGAAAATTTACCGCCTGACGGTCAGAAATTTTTCGGAACAGTCAAGACGGCTGTTTTCCGATAAAATAGGTTTTACCATGGACACGGCGCGCAGCACCAAAAGCCTGCAGGATGAACTCTCCGCCGTTGCCCTGCATGATTTGCCGAAAAACAGCAGATTTGACACGGCATTCATTGCCGAAGAGGATGAAATTTTTTCTCCCTCCAACCAGTACAAATACTGGAAAAACAATGCAGACAACATAATTTTTTTACCGTGCAGACATTATCCGTTTCATCTTTTTGCCTCTTGGCAGGACATTCTGCTTTTTCAGCCCCACCCGTAAAAAGAGAACAATATGCTTTCAATTGACAAAAATACAGTGGCCGGCAATTTTTACAAAAGCCGTTTTGATTATGAAGACAACGCCTTTATCCAAAAAAAAATGGCGGAAAATCTTGTTTCGCTGCTTGGAAACGCCTACGAAAACATTTTGGAAATAGGCTGCGGAACAGGCACGCTGACCAAGCTCCTTTATCCGCGCCTGACTTTTGTCAATTATTATGCCTTTGACATTATCGGAGAATACAGGGTTATTTTTGACAACAAATATCCCAATATCCGTTTCAGTGCCCATGATATGGACAAAATTGACCGATACTTGCCGACGCTTTTGTTTGATTTGATTGTTTCCAATGCCGCCGTGCAGTGGAGCACAAATGCGGAACAGCTGATCCGCTCCTGCATGCACAGGCTTGCGCCGAACGGAACACTGGCCCTCGGCTTTTTCGGAGAAAATAATTTTCGGGAAATACGAAACATTTTCGGCGTGGGACTGCATTATTTATCCGAAAACAAACTGCAGCAGCTTGCAAAAGAATACGACTGCATCCATTTTTCCGAACACACCGAACAAATTTCCTTTGAAAATCCCATTGAAATTCTGCGGCATATCAAAAAAACAGGCGTAGGCGGCATGGTCAATACCGTTATCAAAAAATCCCTGCTGAAACAATATGAAAAAGAATTTGGGCCAGTCTTAACCTATCATCCCGTTTATCTTGTGCTCAAAAACCGCAATTAAACTTTCAGCGGTCAAAGCCTCAAAACAGGGCACGGCAATTAATGGCGTATCCGTATAAACAGCCAGTTCCGCAAGCACATGACGCATGGCTGTGTCTTTGGTGTCTTCTGTATATTTATTAATAATCAGAGCCTTCACGTCAAGGCCGAAATCTTTGGCAATGCGGTCTGTCATCAGGCAATGATTAATAGTGCCGAGATTGGGACGGCCCACCAAAAGACAGGGCAGATTCAAGGCCGCCGCCACATCCGCCATGGTATATTTTTGCGCAAAATCAACGGGACAAAGCAAACCGCCCGCACCTTCCGCAAGCACAATATCGCATGTTCTCTGCATATCGGCAAAATCAGCCTTGATTTTTTCCATGGAAATCTCTGCGGACGCCAAATCAGCCGCCAAAGCAGGAGAACATTCGCCCTCCAGAAGGTACGAATATCTGCATTCAATGGTTTTTGAAAATCGGCGCACAAATTCAAGGTCCGGAGCTTTCAGTCCGCCGTTTTCCCAATACGCGCCGCTCTGCAGAGGCTTAAACACGCCTGTTTTATAGCCTGCCTTTTCAAAGGCAAGGGCAAGACCGAGCGTTACCACGCTTTTGCCCACATCAGTATCTGTTCCGCTTATAAAAAAACCTGCTTTCATCATTCCGTACCTTAAAATTTCCCTGCCCGCAAAACCAAAAATCACTCAAAAAACGTTCAGCCCAAAACTTCCCGCATGGAATCATAGGCAATGTCAAGCAGTTTGGCTATTTCTTCTTCGGTTATGATATAGGGCGGCATAAAATACATGCAGTTCCACATGGGACGCAGCAATGCTCCCCGCTTCAGCCCTGCAAGATAAATTTTTCTGCCTATTTGTTCTTCATAGGCAAAAGGTTCTTTGGTTTCCCTGTCTTTCACAATTTCCACGGCACTGACCATGCCCCACTGCCGTACGTCTCCCACATGGGGATAATCTTTAAACCGCTCCAGCCCCTTTTGAAAAGCGTTAATTTTCGGTTTCAGATATGTTTCCATATCCATTTCTCTGAGTATGGCGAGATTTTCATTGGCAACGGCGCATGCCAGCGGATTGGCGGTAAAACTGTGGCCGTGGTAAAAAGTCTTTGTGCCGTCTTTGTCGTCATCATAAAAAGCATAATACAGTTCGTCGGTGCAAAGCGTCACGGCCAAGGGCAGAAAGCCTGCCGTCAGCGCCTTGGCGGAACACACAATATCAGGCACAATGCCCGCGTGTTCATAGGCATACAGCTTGCCCGTGCGGTAAAATCCCATGGCCACTTCATCGTCAATGAACAGTACATTATAGCGGTCGCAGAGCTCACGAAGCTTTGCCAGATATTCCGCCTTGTACATAATCATGCCGCCTGCCGCCTGAATAAGCGGTTCTATGATAATGCCCGCAATTTCTTCATGGCGTGTCTTCAGAATTTCTTCCACTCCGGAAAGACATTCAAGACTGCATGTTTCTTTCTGTTTTCCGCAGGGACAGCGGTAGCAATAGGGACTTTTTTCCCTTAAAATTTCAAAAAGCAAAGGACTGTACACCTTATGGTACATGTCAATGCCGCCCACGGAAACAGCGCCGAGCGTATCGCCGTGATAGGCATTTTCAAAGGCAATGAATTTTTGCTTTGTATTTTTGCCTTTCAGCTGCCAGTATTGATACGCCATTTTCAGGGCAACTTCTATGGCCGTGGAACCGTTGTCTGAAAAAAAGACATGCCTGAGCTTGCAGTCTACCAGCTCTATTAAAGACTTTGCCAAAGAAATTGCAGGCTTGTGAGTAAAACCTGCAAAAATGACCTGTTCTATGGTTTTAGCCTGATCATACAGAGCCTTGGCAAGACGTGGATTGGCATGACCAAGACTGTTGACCCACCATGAGGAAACCGAATCCATATACCGATTGCCGTCTATGTCTTCAATATATATTCCTTCTCCCCGCACAATGCAGATGGGCTTGTCTTCCCCTTCATAGTGCTTCATCTGCGTAAACGGATGCCAGACATATTTCAGGTCATCGGCTATCCAGTCCTCTTTGGTTCTTTCCTGTTCGGTCACGACATAACTCCGTTACAAACAATTTTCATAAACGCCGAGTATGCGGATATCATGGCAGAATTCTTTCAAAGCCTGCATAAGCTCAGGCTTTTCACCCAAATTTGCCTGCGCATCGGCAAAAAAGCGGTACTGCCATGACGTTCCCTGCACATTGCCGTATAAAGGACGGGACTCCAATTTGGACAGGTTCACATCGGCATTTTGGATAATATGCAGAACTTCCGACAAAGCCCCTGCCTTATCCGTCACAGTAAAAGTAAAAGATGTTTTCGGCTTTTTAAAACTGCCCTGACCGGCTTCTTTGGCAATAAGGGCAAATCGGGTGGTATTGCCCTTGCGGCCCGCTATGTCTTTTGCCAAAACCTGCAGAACCGCACCGTTTTCGCACTGCTCTTTCAGACGTTCATGGCCAACCACGGCTGAAAAATCTTCCGACAAAGCCCGTTTTGCAGCCTCGGCCGTGGAACTCATTTCCACCAGCTTTGCCTGCGGACAGTTTTTACGCAAAAAATCATGGGTCTGCATCAGCGCCTGCGGATGGGAATACACCACTTGAATTCTGCTCAAATCCGCTGTTTTTGCCAAAAGGCACTGGCAAATGCCGCTGTAATGCTCCGCAGTGATATGCACGGGATATTCCTCAAACAAATCAAGGCATTGCCCCACCGTACCCTGCAGGGAATTTTCCAAAGGCACAAGCCCGTAACGGACTTCTCCGCCGTGAACTTTGGCAAAAATTTCTTCAAAATCGGGACAGGGAACAAAATCAATGCTTTTCCCCATAAGTTCTTGGGCCGCATAATGGGAAAACGTGCCCAGAGGCCCCAAAAACGCCAAACGGGCTTTTTGCTGCAGGGAACGGGAGCAGGAAAAAATCTCCGTCCAGATATGGGCTATGCTTTCAGAAGGCAAAGCCTCTTTTTTTTCCTCTTCCGCATTCTGCAGATTCTGATTTTCTTTCTGCAGGCGGACAATAATCTCCTTTTCTCGTGCAGGGTAAAAAATCGTGCCGCCCTGTTTGGCTTTTGCCACCTGTTTGCTGACACAGGCTCTTTTTTGGAGCAAATCCAAAAGAGCCGTATCCAGCACATTGATTTCTTCGCGCAATTTGGCTAATGCTTCGCTGTCCATGATTTTTCCGCAACTTATTCCGTAATGTTTTCTTCCACGCGCATGCCGAAATGACGGCCCGCACAGTCAAGATGACACAAAACCTCGTCGCCTTCCTTCAGGGCGACAACGCTCAAAGGCCTGCCGTCCTTGCCGACAAGACGTATGGTTTCCGCATTCTGCAAAAATACGCCGCCTTTTTTGCCGTCCTTGGTTTTGGCTTCTATAAAAAGCATGGGACGGACTTCCACTTTCACCCTGCCCACAACGGCTGTTTTGCATGCACCGTTTTTATCCACAATCAGCACTTCGGAGCCTGAGCAAAGTTCCTGCAGGTAGGCTGTCTTATCGCCCGGCATCATGGCATAGGCATGCACGCCGCCTGCGTTGACCCGAAACGGTCTTGAGTTGACATATTCATTGTCTTCAGTTTCCGCATGCACCAAAAAGGTAAAAGCGGAAGAATTGCCGCAGAGCATGCCCTGTCCCACTTCCAGCACGGAAAGCGTATCCACGCAAACCCTGTGGCCAAGGCCTACGGGCTGAATTTTGGTAATTTTTGCAGGTTCAAGGGACATTGTCACATCGCCTGTCTGCGCACTTTCCGTAATTCTGCGGATATCCTTCAAGCCTTCGGGGGCGACAATGAGCTTGTCCACGCCACGTTCAAGAATGCCGAAAGCAAGCTTGGCTTCGCCAAAATCATGCACAGTCAGGCAGACATTTTCCGCAATGTCTTTTTTGGCCAAAAGATTTTCCACGGGAATAATTTCAAATTTGGTCAGCGTGTGCAGAACTGACGGATTTTTGCGCACGGCTTCTTCATAGGCAAGTTCGTCTTCCTTTTTGTCAAGGGCAGTGCGCATGACTTTTGAAGTGGGAATAAACGCAACGCGGGCAATATTTTTGATTTCGTCAATATGCGCATCTTCGGTAATAATACCGTCAACCCCCGCCTCAAGGGCGAGGAGTACGGCATCTTTGTCAAAAGGAAGAATTTCGGCAAAAACGGAACGCTTCATTATTCTTCTCCCATTTCCTGCAAAGCTTTTTCCATGGTCCAGTCTTCATGCACAATGCCGCGCAGAACACGTACAAGCTTCTGTCTGTTGGGATGCTGGAACACGTTGCGGCCTACAGAAAGCCCTGCGCCGCCAGCTTTTACGGAATCATGCACAATCTGGAGGAAGCTCTTGGTGGAATCCATTTTTGCACCGCCGGCAATAACAACAGGCACGCAGCATGATTCGCAGACATGGGCAAATGTATCCATATCGCCTGTGTACGGAACTTTTACCACATCGGCACCAAGTTCCACCCCTACACGGGCGCAGTGAGCAATAAGTTCCGGATCGTAGGAATTTTTAATTTTCGGACCGCGGCCGTAAACCATGGCAAGCAGAGGCATGCCCCAGCGTTCTGCGGCTTCGCTGACTTTGCCCATTTGAGCAAGCATATCTCGTTCCAGTTCGTCACCGATGTTCACGTGAATGGAAACGGCGTCCGCACCGAGGCGAATGGCTTCTTCCACCGTAGCCACCAAGGTTTTGGAATTGGCATGGGGAGAAAGGTCAGTGGAAGCGGAAAGGTGCACAATCAGTCCGAGGTCTTTGCCGTACGTTCTGTGTCCGCAGCGCACAAGGCCTTTATGCATAAGCACCGCATCGGCACCGCCGATGGACATGTCCTGAACGGCCTGACGCATATCCACCAAGCCTTCGCAGGGACCGATAGAAACACCGTGGTCCATGGGAACGATGATGCAGCGATTGTTTTCACGATTGAAAATACGTTCCAAACGAATTTTTTTACCCATACTCATAATGAATTCTCCTTTCCCGACACGTGTCCGTTTTGGTATAAAAAAAACCACGGACTTTATAAGTGCCGTGGTTTTTATAGTATTTTTTTTAGATGTGACTAAACACAATACCCATAACCACAGGCACTTTCGCAATAATAAAAGCTAAAGTAAAAGCTGTTGTTATGAATGTTGCTGTACATCTTGTTTTCCTTATTTGGTGTTTTCTTAGTAATGCGCTTTTCTCATTTTGTTGTCAAGCATTTTTTTTAAAATGCTTCCACATTTTCCACGGGCTGAGTCAGAAGGAACTCCCCTTTTTCGATCCGCTTCTTGAGCTCTTCGGCAATTTCAAGGGAACGGTGATAGGAAGTAAGCGGGTGTGTTTCCACTTTTTTGCCGTTAATCTCAATGCTTCCGCTTACAAGTTCCGCATAGCTTACATGTTTGATAATACGGGGATTGAGGTTTTGATAATCCTTGGAATAATCTTTGACCGGCATAAGAATATCTTCATCGCTGACGCCCGTATACTTGGCAATTTCCGCATTAAGCACCGGAATCGGAATACCCACGCCGACGGCAAGGCTGACGCCGTAGCCCAAAATGGACTGCGCGCGAACATAACGGTCTGACATTTGCTTCATATCGCCCTTCAGCATAAGCGTACCTGAGGCCGTAAGCGGCAAGCCGTTTTCCTGACGTTTGGGATTCGGCACGTGCTGTGTGCCAGCACCTATGACATACCCTATGCCGCCGCCGAGGAAAATACGCGTTCCAAGGCCGATGGTTTTGAAATACGGATCATTGAAAAGCGGAGAAAGCTCGCCTGCCGTAGCAAAATTGGCATTCTGCAGGTGCGGTTTCAGTGCGCCCATATACGTATATAAAATTCTGTCCGCGTTTTCGTTCACCGCAACGTTGTAATTTTGGTAACAGTTGCGGGGATTGAGCATTTGTGCATATTTTAAATCATTTATGGTGATTTCTTTTTCAAAAACCTTTTTGGGATAACAGTCGGTGGTATAGCTTTCGCAGCGCAGTTTTACTTTTTTTCCTGCTATCAGATCTTCAATGACATGGCCGCCGCCGTATTTGAATTCCCCGGGAAAAACCATATTCAGGGGATCACCCTCACGCATTTCCGTAGCGCCCAAATAGCCGTCCACAGCAGCAAGACCCGCATGGCACGGCACATCGTTGAGCCACATTTTGCTGGCGCGAAGGCTTGGCGCTTCAGTTTGGCCTATATTGAAAAGCATGCCTGAAGAACACATGGGAGAAAACGTGCCCGTGGTGACAACGTCAATTTCCGCGGCAGCTTTTTCTGCTCCCATTTCTTTTACGGCCTTGGTCATTTCCTTGGCCGTAAGCACAACAGCTTTGCCTTGTTTGATTCGTTCGTTGATTTCTGCAATTGTTTTCATAATGCTTTAACCTTTATTTATTGGGGTTGCGAATTTTTTTGTTCTCTTTTTTCAAGTTCTGCAGCAACTTTTGCCCATAGCTTCATGGACTCCTCTTCTCCTGCCTCCCGAAAAATCAGACTCAAATTCTTTGCGCACTGCGCTGAATTATACCCGTAACGAGGATTTAACTGCAGTAATTTTTTGACCAGCAAATATGCCTGCTCCTTAAAACCTTCTTCATAATACGTTACGGCAAGCTGATAATGCGTTTCCGCTCGCTTCGGCAAAAGCAGTATGCAGCGCTGGTATGCCCGTATTGCCTCACGGGGTTTATGGAGTGTGCGGTAAAACTGCGCAGCCTTTTCGTACAGCAGGCCGTCTTCCTTTTCAATATATTTCTCTTTTGCCTGCAGTAAAGTATTGATAAACACAACGCCTTCGGCAATTTTTTCTTCATGGAACAGCGGCAGGGCTTTATTGACCAGCTTTGCAAGCTCCGCAAAAATTTCTTTCAGCATCTGGTCTTTTTCTGACTTTGAACGGCCGTCTCCGCAGTCAATATTGAAACCTTCTTCCTGAAGAAATTTTTTTTCCTCTTCAGAAGCTATGGCAACCGCTTCCTGCATATACCTGTCCAGTTTCGGCCGATTGTTCTGCATTTTTGCTATAGCCGCCATGGCAACCAGCGGTTCAAGGGCAGTCGGAACAAATTCATGGGCTTTAACATATTCTGCCTCAGCTTCATTGAGCATGCCCTGCTCTTTATAGATATCACCAAGCAAAAGCAGTCCCGCCATGGATCCCGGCTTTTTATCCAGAACGGCATTGGCAAACTGTTCGGCATTTTCGTAATTTTTCTGGGCAAGCAGGGTTCTTCCCGCATCAATGAGCTTTCCGAAATTCGCCTGCGGTTTTATGGTAAACACAATTTTTTCCAGCAGACTTTCCTTGGAAATGGGACGCACTATGGCATTGTCGCAGTAATCCGCACCCTTTGTTTTTTCCTTTTGCTTCAAATTCACCAAAGCGATAATATTTATGGTCGGAAAGGCAAATTTCAGCTGACGCAGAAAAAACTCCATTATGCCGTTTTCGTCCAGCTCAACAAAAAAAACAATGCGTTTATTTTGTTCGCGCAAATCCTTAAAAGCTTTCAGCAGCTCAAAATCATTCTGAATAAGGGAAAACAAATTCTCTATGGCAAGACCCAAATCCTTGATAACCTGCTTCAGCAGCTGCACAAAAGCATCATCTTTGGTAAAAACAACGAAATACCCGTTGTTTTTCCGAAAATGTTCCATAATGATTTTTTTATACAGAACACGCTGATTTTCCATTATACCAAGCTGTGCCATAATTACTCGTGCATATTCTTCAGTTTTTTGTGGATATTGCTGCGCTCAAGACCGATAAGCTCTGAAAGCCTGCTGACATTTCCGCCCGCTTCTTCAAGCTTGCGGGTCAGATAATATTCCTCAAAGGCAGATTTTGCGTTTTTGTAGTCAAGTGCGAGAAATTTCTGCAGCGTCCCGTCACAGGGCGCCTGCGGGCCTTTTTCCGAATAAGCCCTGCCCTTTCCCACGTTTTCAAGCATTTCCAGCGGAAGCATGCTGTAATCCACTTCCTTTGCGCTGTACAGAACAGTAAGCCGTTCCAGCAGGTGCATAAGCTCACGCACATTGCCCGGCCATGTCCACTCCTCCAAAACCTGCACGGCTTCCTTGGAAAGAAAAGGCGCCTTCATGGAATATTTTTTTTCCACTACCTGCAGCAATGTTTGAATTAAAGGAACAATATCCTCCCTGCGCTCGCGCAGAGGCGGAACATGCAAAGGAAACACACGCAGACGGTAATACAAATCCTGACGGAACTCGCCGTCTTCAATGGCTTTTTCCAAATCCTTGTTGGTAGCGGCAATAACACGAACCTGCACTTTGATATTCTTGGTGCCGCCTACCCTTTCAAAACACTGCTCCTGCAGAATCCGCAGAATTTTAGCCTGCGTCTTCAGGCTCATATCCCCGATTTCATCCAAAAACAGGGTGCCGCCGTCCGCAAGTTCAAATTTGCCGATTTTTGTGGCATCGGCTCCGGTAAACGCCCCTCTTTCATGGCCGAACAGCTCGCTTTCGATCAGTTCTTCGGGAATGGCCGCGCAGTTTACGGCAATAAACGGTTTGTCCTGCTGTTTGCTGTTTCGGTGCAGCGTTCTTGCGGCAAGCTCTTTTCCCGTACCGTTTTCACCCGTTATCAAAACCCATGCATCAGTGGGCGCAACCTTTAAAAGATCCCGCATAAATGCCCGCATGACAGGTGAATTTGCCACCATGGGAACTTCATAATCATTGGCTACAGCTTGTCGGAGAAGGATATTTTCCTGTTTCAGCTCCTTCATTTCCAAGGCATGGCGGACACTCACCAGAATTTTTTCCAGACTGAGCGGCTTTTCCACAAAATCATGTGCACCCAAGCGAAGTGCCTGAACGGCTGTTTCCACATTGCCGTGTCCCGAAATCATGATAAACGGAATCTGCTGATTCAGCTCCCTTGCCTGTTTCAGCGTTTCCAGCCCGTCCATGCCCGGCAGCCAAATATCCAGAAAAACCAAATCGACATTGTTTTTTTCCAAAAACAAAAGGGCATTTTCTCCGCTGTCAGCTTCAGAAACAGTATAGCCTTCATCTTCCAATATGCCTCGAAGGGAAAAGCGTACGCCTTCTTCGTCATCTACTACGAGAATATGCCCTGCCATATTACATACCTAAATATGCTTTTCTGACTGAATCGTCTTTTAATAGATTTTCCGCCTTGTCTTCCATGACTATTTTGCAGTTTTCCATAACATAGGCACGATGTGCGATTTTAAGGGCCTGATTGGCATTTTGTTCCACAAGAAACACAGTTGTGCCGTCTTTGTTGATTTTTTGAATAATATGAAAAATCTGCTGAATAATAATCGGCGCAAGTCCGAGAGAAGGTTCATCCAAAAGCAGGAGTTTGGGCCGTGCCATAAGCGCTCTGGAAATGGCCAGCATCTGCTGCTCACCGCCTGAAAGCGTTCCCCCTGCCTGTTTGCAGCGCTGGGAAAGAATGGGAAACAAATCAAAAATATATTCGATATCCTGCTTGATCTGCACCCTGTCACTGCGCAGAAATGCGCCCAAATCAAGGTTTTCCTGAACAGTCAGTTCAGGAAAAATAAGACGGCCTTCAGGAACCTGACTGATTCCGAGTTTTACGATTTCGTTGGGAGCCATGCTGTGAATAGCTTTTCCGTTGTACAGAATCTCACCGCTTCGGGGTTTTATGCCGCCGCAAATTGTCATGAGCGTTGTACTTTTGCCTGCACCGTTTGCTCCGATAAGGCTGACAATTTCCCCTTCGTTGACTTTGAGGCTCACGTCACGCAAAGCTGGAATGTTTCCGTAGAAAGTATGTATGTTTTTAAGCTCAAGCATCTTCTGATTCTCCTAAATATGCACGGATAACTTGCGGATTGTGGCGGATTTCTTCCGGCGTTCCGTAAGCAATGCGTGAACCGTATTCCATAACGTAAATTCTGTCGGAAAGGCTCATAACCATACCCATGTCATGTTCGATAAGCAAAATGGACAAATTAAACTGTTCACGGAGACGCAGAACAAGTTCTTTGAGTTCTACGGTTTCCTGCGGGTTCATGCCTGCGGCCGGTTCGTCAAGAAACAGCAGGAAGGGGTCAGTGGCAAGCGCACGGGCAATTTCCAAACGGCGCTGGGCTCCGTACGGAAGATTGCAGGCCTCTTCTTTCCAGTGTTTCTCAAGACCTACTTCCTTTAAAAGCTCATACGCCCTGTCCACGGTTTCCTGTTCTTCTTTTTTGAAATGAGAACCTCTGAAAATTGCCTGCAAAATACCTGCGTTTGTTCTAGTGTGCCTGCCGACCATAACGTTTTCCAAAACCGTCATGGTGGAAAAAAGACGGATATTCTGAAAAGTACGTGCCAAGCCGAAACGGGTAATGTCATGAGGAGCAACGCCGTTCAGCTTTTTGAGCTTTTCGCCTTCGCGGCCGGCCCAGACTTCTCCTTCCGTCGGAACGTAAATTCCCGTCACACAGTTGAAAAACGTAGTTTTTCCTGCACCGTTGGGTCCGATGAGAGCAACAATTTCTTTGGGAAGAATATGCATATCCACATCATTCAGTGCACGGAGGCCGCCAAAGTTTTTTGATAAGGATTTTACTTCCAAAATAGGTTTTTTATCGCTGTGCATATTATCCTCAATTAATTGTTTTCTTCATTTTTCAAGGCTGTAGGAGCATATTTTCTTTTTGCGGGCGGAATAATGCCCTGCGGACGGAAAATCATCATGGTAACCATGAGCAAACCGAAAATAAGCATGCGGTATTCAGAAAAAGCACGCAGATATTCAGGCATAAGCGCAAGAACAAGTGCCGCCAGCGTCACACCGACAATGGACCCCATGCCGCCGAGAACCACCATGCTCAATATCATGGCTGATTCCATAAAAGTAAAACTGGTGGGGTTAATATAGGAATTTCGGGCTGCAAAAAGCACGCCTGCAAATCCTGCCCAGCAGGAGCCTAAGGCAAACGCAGCCATTTTCACTTTGCGAAGATCAATGCCCATTGCTTCGCTTGCGATTTCATCTTCACGCAGAGCCTGCAGAGCAAGGCCAACGCGGGAATTAATGAGCCGTGCCACAATGACAATGGTTATAATTGCCGCAAAAAGGCACAAATAATAAATATAAATGGTAGAACCTTCGGGGCTCAGTTCAATGCCGAAAAATCCCGGGCGGGGGATATTGGAAATGCCTTGGTTGCCGCCCGTAAAATCTGCCCAGTTGATAAGCAGAAGACGTACGATTTCACCAAAGCCGAGGGTAACAATAGCAAGATAGTCCCCTCTCAGGCGAAGAACCGGGAATGCCAGCAAAAGCCCTGCAATAACGGTAATGAACCCTGCAATGGGAAGACAAACCCAAAAGCCGAGTCCGAAATACTGATAGAACAGTCCGTAGGTATAGGCGCCCACGGCATAAAAAGCCGCATAGCCGAGCACAAGCTGTCCCGCAATGCCCACAACGATATTCAAACCAAGAGCAAGCATGACATACAAAAACGCCAGAGAATACACCGTAGTCTGATACATGGACGTAAACAGAGGCAAAACCATGAAAGCTGCAAAAAGCACCAGAATAAGCTTCATGGCAGTACTTTTGTCATGAGTAACTTTTTCGGAAAGAGCGGAACATTTTTGGCTTATTTTGGAAAAAATGCCGTCAGATACCCCGCGTTCCTTATAAACTTCAAAATACCATGACCAAAGCATGGCCAGCACAAAAGTGATGATGCCGATTACAAAAACTCTGTCATAAAAGAATTCGGGCGCCCGTTTGATGATTTTTATCCCCACAATGGGAAAAACCAGAATCATAAACCATACGCCGATTAAAAATGAGCGGATTAAACGTTTTGCGGTAAACATTCCTGCCTCCTAAACCTTTTGAACCTTTGCTTTTCCCAGAAGTCCGGACGGGCGGAAAATCAAAATAAGCACAAGCAGAGCAAAGGCAAGCACGTCTTCATAGTCACCTGCAAAGTAACCTGTGGTGAAGCTTTCCGCAACACCGAGAACAAGTCCGCCGAGCATAGCGCCGGGAATGGAGCCGATACCGCCGAGAACCGCAGCGGTAAAAGCCTTCATGCCGGCCATAAAACCGATACCGAAGCCCACTTGGGCAGTGTGGCTTGCAATGACCGTACCGCCAAGAGCAGCCAAAGCAGAGCCGATAATAAAGGTCAGGGAAATAATTTTATCTGCATCAATGCCGAGAAGCATTGCCATTTTTCTGTTTTGCGCAGTGGCCCGCATGGCCTTGCCCATCTTTGTATAGCGGATGAATACGCTGAGGCAGACCATGATAACGGCACTGGTTGCCAAAATCACGAAATCGGAAGAGCGCAGGATGCCGCCGAAAATATCCAAAAATTCAATGCGCGGCATGCGGATGGGGAAACGAAGAAATTCTGCCGTCTGTGCAAGCTGAACATAGTTTTGCAGGAAAATAGACATACCGATGGCAGAAATAAGCGGAGCCAGACGGGATTGGCCGCGAAGGGGTTTATAGGCAATTTTCTCCATTGTATAGCCGTAAGCAACACACCATACGATTGCAACAAAAGCAGCAATAATGAGAATTGCACCGGCAGGAAATCCCATTGTACCCAAAATGCCGGCAACGATAAAAGCCGTAAACGCGCCGAGCATGTAAATTTCGCCGTGAGCAAAGTTAATAAG
>CALUWZ010000016.1 GCA_944324625.1 uncultured Mailhella sp.
GAAAAAAAACTATAACGGCTGGTCTCCTTATCTGCGCAGGCTTCTGCAGGTTCTTTCCGTTTCGCTCGGCTTTGAATATGTGGCTTTTACATCCCTGTCAGGCAAAAAGGATTGTTTTTACATTGACGGTGAATATCCGGGCATTGCGGCTGAAAAGGAATACGGTTTTTCGGGCGGCCTTGCGGGCTGGGTTTATAAAAATGAAGAAATAATTCAGAATGACGGCAAAGATTCGGGAAAAACTCTGCCGCTTTTTGCCAAAAACGACGGTTTGCCTGTTTTTCCCGCAAGCGTATGCATTCCCATTCGGGTGGAAAAAAGCGTGGCTGCCGTGCTTTGTCTTGCCTCATCTTCGCCCAAGGATTTTGACAGTGATTTTAAAGTCATTACCCGTGTTATCAGCGAAGATTTGGCGCAGTTTCTGGAAATTGTTGCCCTGCGCTACCGTGTTCATAAACAAAATATAAAAAATTCATGATTATAATTGCTTATAGGCAAAATTGACAAATGCGGCCACATAGGGGTTGCCGGTTGCGTACAGATACATGCATGCGGAAACAAAAAACAGAAAAATGAAAACGGATTCCGTCCATGTATTGGTGCTGACCAGTTTTACGGCAATTTTTTTATTTGGGTTGAGAAAAATCGGTACGCCTTTTATTGTCAGCATATCCAGAAAAATGTGTGAGAAAATTCCCAGAAAAAATGCCGAAACCAAGTCTTTGTATTTTAATAGTTCCGTGAAATTTTTGGCAGCAAAGGGACGGACCGCAAAATACAGCAAAGCCAGCACAAGGGCATACCATACCCACGCATGGCTGTGTTTTCTGTGTATTTTGTTGAAATTAAAACCGATTTTCGTCAGGAAAAAATCTATGCTGTCGGGAACGGTGGAGCCCAGATAAGCCATGCCCATGCCGACAAGGTCAAATTTGCACATTGCCGCAATGCCGACGGCAAAAACTCTGTGGGAAAACCAGTTCATTTATACTTGGGTGCGCATGTATGCAACGGCAAAAGTGGCAAGCAAAGACATGATAAACCAAAATGCAAGGGCTTTGCCCGTGGTGGGGTTTTTCATGAAAAATGCTGTGTAGCGGGGTGCGATTAAGCTGCATAATGCCAAAAACGTGCTGGAAATCCCCAATATGATGAAAAAGAGCATTAAATTTTCCATTTTTTTATCTATCTCTACCCTGTGGTTAAATTTTTGTTTAAAATTTCAAAGGTATTTTTGTCGTATGCAATAATACCCTGATCGCGCAGTTTGCCAAGTTCCATGGACATGGCACTTCTGTCCACGGAAAGGTAATCTGCAAGCTCCTGCCTGTTGAATGGTATAGTAAATTTTGCGCTTTGTTGCAACTGTGATTGATTTGACAGATAAATCAATAGCTTATCTTTCGTTGTTTTTTGGGTCAGGTTTTCGATTTTTGCACTCATTTTAATGTTTTTTTCTGCCAGCACTGCCACGAAATTATGAATAAGAGTGTTATGGAATGAACAGCTGCTGCTGCATACGGACAAGACTTTGCGGATGTCCATGAATAAAATGGTGCTGTTTTTGGCGCAGTAGGCGTTCAGCGGACTTTTATGCACGGCGGAAGCAAAGCTTTCCGCAAAAATGTCCCCTTGCCCGATTTCGGCGTGAATGGTTTTTCGTCCCCAGTAGTCTTCTTTTGACAAATGCACGGAACCTGTTAAAACAAGTCCCATCTGTTTAATTGTGTCGCCCATGTGAAAAATATATTCGTCTTTTGAAAAATTTTTGGGGACTGCTTTCAGACAATTTAAAATAGCTTTCAGCTCTTCTTCGGTCATGCCTTTAAACAGCGTGGAAGAAGCAAGTATAGGAAAAAAATTTTGCATGAAAAACCTTTTTTGTTGGAATTACAACAGCAATATATTTTAATTGTGGTATATTCCGCTCATAAAGTCAATGGAGAAAAATTATGATAAGACAAATGATTCAAATAGACGAAGAAAAATGCAACGGATGCGGAATATGCGTCAATGCGTGTCATGAAGGGGCGCTGACCATTGAAAACGGCAAAGCAAAGCTTATCCGTGACGATTACTGCGACGGGCTCGGCAACTGTCTGCCTGCCTGTCCCATGAATGCCATATCTTTTATTGAACGTGAAGCCCTGCCTTATGATGAGGAAGCTGTTCTTGCCAATATGAGAGCCAAAAAAGCTGAAAAAGAGCCCTGCGGCTGTCCCGGCAATAAACTGCGGGAACTTAAGCCCATGAAAAGCACTGCAGAAAACAGCAGAGATGCGGAAATTCCGTCCATGCTGCGGCAATGGCCCGTGCAGATAAAGCTCGTGCCTGCCAATGCAGGATTTTTGCACAATGCGGATCTGCTTATTGCCGCGGACTGCACTGCCTATGCTTACGGAAATTTTCACAAAGATTTTATTGAAGGCCGTGTGACCCTTATCGGCTGTCCGAAGCTTGACGGTACGGATTATGCGGAAAAATTTGCGCAGATGTTCATGCATAATTCCATAAAGAGCATTACTGTGGCAAAAATGACTGTTCCCTGCTGTTCGGGTATTGAAAGCATGGTCAGAAGAGGCCTTGAAATGAGCGGAAAAAACATACCGCTGACCGTAAAAACCATATCCTTGGAAGGTGAAATTCTTTAAAAGTCCCGCAAGGGACTTTTTCTTTGCCAATGGACGAAAAATAGGCTAGATTGTCGGAAAATATGTGAGGAAACCATGCGTACATTGATAGAATTCCGTTCATTTGTTGTTTTTTTGATATTGGTCAGCCTGCTTTTTCTTTCTTTGCTGATGCCGTTTTTCGGGGCAGTTTTTTGGGCTGTTGCGCTTGCCATTGTTTTTGCGCCTGTGCAGAGGTTTTTTGAGGCTCATATAAAATGGAAAAATCTTGCGGCGCTTTGCACGCTTCTTTGCTGCGCCCTTGTGGTGATTGTGCCTTTTATGTTCATTATCAGCTCCGTGGTTGCGGAATGCGTAAAAATTTATTCTGCCATAAGTTCCGGTACTACCGATCCCGCTCTTTATTATGATGAAATACAAAAAGCGTATCCTGCCGTGCAGGACATGCTGAATCAGTTCGGCATTGATCCCGTGCTGATAAAGCAGAAGCTCAGTGAATTTGCGCTCCGTGCCAGCGGTTTTGTGGCTCAGCAGGCCGTGAACATCGGTCAGGGGACTGTGACTTTTCTGGTGCATCTGGCCATTATGCTGTATGTGGCATTTTATATGATGCGCGACAGTGCGGAGCTGGTCGAAAAACTGCATAAGGCTTTGCCTCTCGGGCATAAACGGGAACAGCTCTTTTTTTCCAAATTTACCGAAGTAACCCGTGCAACCATTAAAGGCAGCTTGGTGGTTGCCATGGTGCAGGGTTCTCTCGGAGGCATTGTTTTTTATTTTCTCGGCATAAGCTCTGCTTTGCTTTGGGGGGTTGTGATGACTTTGTTTTCCCTCATCCCTATGGTCGGCGCTGGCATAGTCTGGGTTCCTGTGTGCATTTATCTTTTTGCCGTGGGTGAAGTTGCTGACGGCTGTATTTTGCTTTTTTTCGGGGCAGTGGTCATCGGGCTTATGGATAATATTCTGCGTCCTGTTATGGTCGGCAGGGATACCAAGCTTCCCGACTATGTTATTTTGCTGTCAACGTTAGGCGGTTTCAGTATTTACGGTATGAACGGCTTTGTTATCGGTCCGCTGATTGCCACGCTTTTTATTGCAGCATGGGAAATTTTTTCTCTGGAATTTAATACCGATGAAGAAGATTTTTTGCAGGAAAAAAATGATTGAAGCACAGTCTTCAGTGATACTGAACGCTTAAAGCTTTGCTTTTAGGTTTCAGGCATAATATCCTGTTTTGATTTATAAAAAAAACTCACAGCCAATGCTGTGAGTTTTTTTATGTTTTGAAACGGGAAAGAATTTTTATCCTTTCAGATACCGTACGGCGTTTTCAAAAATAACCGTTCCCAATGTTTTTGTTTTTTCGTCGCTGCTGCTTGCCCAGTGGGGATGATTGGTGGGGTGGTTAAAGGCTTCGGGGTGCGGCATAAGGCCGAGTACGTGTCCCGTGGGGTCGGTAAGGCCTGCGATGGCTTTTGGCGAACCGTTGGGGTTGTATGGATATTCCTGAGTAATTTCTCCGGTGTGCGGATTGGTGTACTGCAGGCAGATAAGATTTTCTTCTTCCAGACGGTTTAAGGTTGCTTCGTCAGGGGTAACAATTCTGCCTTCGCCGTGACGAATGGGAACCTGCAGATATTCAATGCCCTGTGTAAAAATGCAGGGACTTTTGGGGTTGGCTTTAAGCTGCACCCATCTGTCTTCGTAGCGGGCGGAAAGGTTATGGGTAAGGGAAACCTGACGCTCAAAGCGTTTGCCGTCGAGGCTGGGCAAAATGCCGAGTTTAACCAGAAGCTGAAAGCCGTTGCAGATGCCCATGATAAGCTTTCCGTCATCAAGAAATTTATTCAAATGGTCAAGCAGGGGTTTTTCTTCGTTATCTTTTAAATAAAGCCAGCGCTGGGCGGCAGCATGTGCAGCTCCAAGGTCATCACCGTCCAAAAAACCGCCGGGGAAAAGCAGGAATTGGTAATCGTTCAACTTTACGGCACCGGAAACAATATCGGAAAAATGTACGATATTGGCCTCATCGGCACCTGCCTGACGGATTGCATAGGCAGTTTCTTTGTGTGAGTTTGTGCCATATCCTGTTAAAACAAGAGCTTTTACTGTTGCCATGTTGACTCCATTTTTATATATTTATAAAAATATTTGTTTTAATTTATGTTTTTTTTAGTTAAAATAGTACTTCCAATCTTTTGAAAATCTAGTATAGTAGCGAAATAATTAAAGGTCAATGCGTGACAAACAGAAAATTTTTTGTTACTTAAAACCTAGCAAATATTCAATATCTTTATTTGGGGTCATTCATGAAAACCAAGTTTATTTTCGTAACAGGCGGTGTTTTGTCTTCATTGGGTAAAGGGCTTGCGGCCGCATCATTGGGTGCTTTGCTCAAATCCAGAGGTCTTAAAGTTACCATTCAGAAACTTGATCCGTATATTAACGTAGACCCCGGTACCATGAATCCTTTTCAGCACGGTGAAGTTTATGTTACGGACGACGGCGCTGAAACTGACCTTGATTTGGGCCACTATGAACGTTATCTCGGCGTATCATTGTCCAAAAGAAACAGCACTTCCGCAGGCAAGGTTTATTATACCGTCATCAATAAGGAACGCCGCGGCGATTATCTTGGCGGCACGGTTCAGGTAATTCCGCATATTACCGATGAAATCAAGCGCTGCATGCTCAGTCTTGCCGCAGACGTCAGTGCGGATGAAGCTCCTGATGTTGCCATTATCGAAATTGGCGGAACTGTGGGGGATATTGAAAGCCTGCCGTTTTTGGAAGCCATGCGCCAGCTCCGCTCCGAACTCGGAAGGGAAAACTGCCTTAATATTCATTTGACCCTTGTTCCTTATCTGCGTGCGGCAGGCGAATATAAAACCAAGCCTACGCAGCACAGCGTAAAAGAACTGCTTTCCATCGGTGTTCAGCCTGATATTATCCTGTGCCGCTGTGAAGAAACCATACCTACGGAACTCAAACGCAAAATTTCTCTTTTCTGCAACGTGGAAGAAGGCGCAGTATTTACTTCCGTAGACGTGAAAAACGTGTATGAAGTGCCTTTGAAGTTTTATGAAGAAGGTTTTGACCAAAAAGTAGTCATTATGCTGCAGCTTAATGCCGGCAATGCAAAACTTGATTCATGGCGCAAACTGATTGCCGATTTCAATAATCCCAAAGATACCGTAACAATCGGCATCGTGGGCAAATACGTTGACCTGAAGGAAGCTTACAAAAGCCTGCATGAAGCCCTTGTGCATGCGGGCGTTGCCAATTATGCAACCGTTCAGCTTCGGTATGTCAATTCCGAAGAAATTACTAAGGATAATGTAGCGGCCATGCTTGAAGGCTGTCACGGTATTTTGGTGCCGGGCGGTTTCGGTTACCGCGGCGTTGAAGGAAAAATCGAGGCTATCCGTTTTGCCCGTGAAAATAAAATTCCGTTTTTCGGAATTTGTCTCGGCATGCAGTGCGCTGTTATGGAATTTGCACGTCACATGGCAGGCCTTGAAGATGCCAATTCCGAAGAATTTGTGCCTGACTGCAAAAATAACGTTATTTATCTTATTAAAGAATGGTTTGATTTCAGAACCAACAAGCGCGAAGTGCGCGACCTTGCCAGCGATAAGGGCGGAACCATGCGTCTTGGCGCCTATCCCTGCGTTTTGAAGGAAGGAACAAAGGCTTATGAAGCATACGGCAGCGCCGAAATCTTTGAAAGACACCGCCACCGTTATGAATTCAACAACAAATTTAAAGCTTTGCTTGAAGAAAAAGGCCTTGTTTTCAGCGGAACTTCTCCAGACAGTGAGCTCATGGAAATTGTGGAAATTAAGGATCATCCTTGGTTTGTGGGCTGTCAGTTCCATCCTGAATTCAAATCCAATCCCATGAAAGCACACCCGCTGTTCAGGGAATTTATTTCCGCTTCACTGAAAAACAAAAAATAAAACTTTGCAGAATGTGCTGAAAAAGTCCTCTGAAAACGGGGACTTTTTTATTGCAATTTTTTTTAAGAAGTATACAATTCATACATCTTCAGGGCAGGGTGCAAGTCCCTACCGGTGGTACAGCCCACGAGCCTTTTGGCATGATTTGGTGAAATTCCAAAGCCGACGGTTACAGTCCGGATGAAAGAAGACATAATTTTTTGAGCGGTTTTATTTTTAATATTATTTGCGCTCTTTTCTTGTTTATGCCCTGAAATTAAAGGAGATATGATATGTTGTTTCAGGGTATCGAGCAAGCAGTTTCTGATTTAAAACAAGGCAAAATCATTATTTGTACTGATGATCCCGATCGTGAAAATGAAGGGGATATGATATGCGCAGCAGAATTTGCCACTGTGGAAAATGTCAATTTCATGGCAAGTTATGCCAAAGGGCTTATTTGCATGCCCATGTCAAAGGAGTATACTGACAGGCTTGCTTTGCCGCAAATGGTTGTGCATAACGAGGATAATCATCAGACAGCTTTTACTGTTTCCATTGACTGCAAAACGACCCGTACGGGTATTTCCGCCGTGGAGCGGTCCATAACGGCGTTAAAATGTGTTGAAGATGCGGCAAAACCTGAAGATTTCAGACGGCCGGGCCACATGTTTCCGCTGCTTGCACGCAAAAACGGTGTTTTGGAACGCAACGGCCATACTGAGGCTACAGTGGATTTATTGAGACTGGCAGGATTGAAGCCTGTGGGGCTGTGCTGTGAAATTATGGCAGACGACGGGTCCATGATGACAAAAAGCAGTCTTATGGAATTTGCCCGAAAGTGGAATTTGACTTTTATTACCATTAAAGATCTGCAGGAATACAGAAGGAGGCATAATTTGCTCCAATGGTAATTTTAGTGATCGAGTTATTTTAGCTTTAAAAAATACAGGTTTTATCTGCTTTGCATAAAAGAAAAAGCAACAGCTGCCTGTTTTTTGTCCGGGAGCTGTTTTGATATGGTATTTGCAAAAATGCCCTCTTTTGGTTTTGAATGATCAATTTTGTCTGCCAAAGGAGGGCATTTCCGTATTTGGTTTTTCCTGCTGCAGGCAGATGCTGCATTGCTGGGAAAATCTGCAAAAAAAAGCCTTCCGCATTTGCAGAAGGCCGAAAGTTTTATTTTTTTATATGTTATTGTTTATCTATGCCAAGGGCTGCGCTTTCATCTACTACCCATAAAAGTTCACCGCCGCTCGGGCGTACCAATTGTGCGGGAAGTTCCGGTTCGCTCAGCAGATTAAGTGTTTTGGAAAGGGCATTGTGTTTTTCTTTTCCCGTAACCATAAACAGACAGCAGCGTGCATTGTTGAGTACGGGCAGAGTAAGGGTCATTCTGTCTGCATTTCTGCTGCGGACGTATTGGTCAATAACAATTCGTTCTTTTTCCTGCATGGCGTATTCACCCGGGAAAAGAGAGGCTGTATGGCCGTCGTCGCCAAGACCGAGCAAGATGCAGTCAAATTTGGGAAATTCGCCGGGAGCAAGGCGGAAATGTTCTTTGATAAGGTTTTCATAGGCAAGAGCGGATTCTACGGGATTGCCTTCACCTTTCATTCTGTAAAAACGGGTTGCAGGAACTTTGGACAAGAGTTCACGGCGGGCGATACCATAATTGCTTCTGGGGTCATCGGGATGAACGCAGTATTCGTCTCCCCAGTAAATCATGATTTTTTCCCAAGGCAAGCGTTCTGCCCAGTCGTCTTCGGCAAGAAGGCGGAAAAGTGGGATAGGGGTTGTGCCTCCGGAAAGTGCCAAAGTAAAAACGCCTCTCTCTTCAATAGCTTCTTCGCAGATTTGCACCAAATGGTGTGCAACGCGTTCAGCCATTGCCGCAGGGTCTTTGTGAATGTGGAGTGTTAGGTGGATTGAACGTGACATATATACTCCTTAGAAAAAATCATGTACAAGTATACGGTTAATTCAAATAACTTTCAATATTTTTTTCGGATGTCAAAGTAATCGCCGTTTTCGGCATTTACCATGACAGGCGTTGTTTCACAAAAAATTTCTTTGCTGTTTTTTAAAATTTCTGCATGTTCTTTGTCAATGGGAAGGCGCCAAGAAGTTTGAATTTTTTTTCCGGGGATAAAAAGTCTGTTGCTTTTTACAGTGTCAGTTATAATGTCCAAGCCTTCTTCATTGGTTATGGATATTTTTGCGGCAAAGGAAATAATACTGGAATGTTCCAAATTTGCATCAGTTTTATAGTCAATAAAAAGAATATGCTGATTTTTATAATAGCCAAGCTGAGCACTGCAGGTGGAGTTGGGCAGATAGCGGGTTATTTTGCTGAGTTCCTGCCTTGTTTCCATGTTCTGGAAATTTTGTTCCTGCTGATAGCGTTTTGCCAGTTTATAATTATAGGTTTGCAGTATTTCATTTAAATTGGCAAGTTTTGTTATTTTCAGGCCTTCTTCCGTTTTTGTCACGTCCAGTTTTATGGGAATATTTTCCCAGAAATTGTCGTAAACAGTAGTGCTGATTATAAAGCTGCTGTTTTTGGGATTTGCCGTAATGTCAAGCGGGGCATCAGCCAGAAGGCGGCTGATGTCTTTGGGGATAAAAGCAGTTTTCCTGTTGAGGGCGCTTGTATAGTCCTTGCCTTTAAAAATATCCAAAAGCAAAAAGGACACATTATCACGGATGACGTTTGTGGAAGGAATTTCACCGATATGCATGCTTACATAGGGATATTTCTGCACAGTGCTGATAAAATCGTGAATAAAATTTTCCGAAAACGTATTAATGTCAATAATATTGTTAAAAAGAACAGGGTCTTTTACGGACAGGGATTTTTGCAGGGTACTCAGGATATAGCCCGGGTCATTTTTTTTGGTAAGTTCGTAATGGGCAAAATATCCTGCTCCCGCAAACATGAGAACGTGAAAAACAACAAGCGGAATCCAAAAACGTTTCTTTTTTAAAAAAGCCAGTTTATGGAAAATTGTTTTGAATGCATTTTGGAGTGCAGAAAAGATTTTATGGAGCTTGCTTCTTTTGTCCAATTCCAGTTCATGGGAAATGGAATTAAGGTGCTCCAAATCATTTTGCCGTTCGGAATGATTATTTTTTGGGGCTTCTTTACCGCTCATATTCTGTTTATTTGCTCATGCCGTTGAGAAATTCTTTGTTGTTTTTTGTTCCGCGCATTTTGTCCAGCAAGAATTCCATGCTGTCAATGGGAGACATGGGAGCAAGGATTTTGCGCAGGATCCAAATTCTGTTGAGATTTTCTTCCGTAAGAAGCAAATCTTCTTTTCTTGTGCCTGTCTTGTTGATATCGATGGCAGGAAAGACACGTTTTTCAGCCAAGTGACGGTCAAGATACAAGTCCATGTTGCCGGTGCCTTTAAATTCTTCAAAAATGACTTCGTCCATTCTGGAGCCTGTGTCAATAAGGGCAGAGGCAATAATGGTAAGACTGCCGCCGCCTTCGATATTTCTGGCGGCGCCGAAAAAGCGTTTTGGTCTCTGCAGGGCATTGGCGTCAAGGCCGCCTGACAGCACTTTGCCCGAAGACGGGGTTACGGCATTGTAGGCTCGGCCGAGACGGGTAATGGAATCAAGCAAAATAACCACATCGCGTTTTCTTTCCACAAGGCGTTTTGCCTTTTCCAAAACCATTTCGCAAACCTGAACATGGCGCTGCGGCGGTTCGTCAAAAGTGGAACTGATCACTTCGGCATTTTTGACTGTGCGTTCCATATCAGTTACTTCTTCGGGCCTTTCGTCAATAAGCAGGACAATTAAATATACGTCAGGATATTTTGCGCTGATTGCATTGGCAATATTCTGCAGAAGCGTGGTTTTGCCTGTTCTTGGCGGTGCAACGATAAGTCCTCTTTGTCCTCTGCCTATGGGGGACATCATGTCAATGACGCGGCCTGAAAGGTTGTTTTCGTCCGTTTCAATGCAAAGCTGCTGATCTGGGAAAATGGGGGTCAGGTTGTCAAATAAAACAAGGTGCTTGGCATTTTCAGGCGGTTCTAAGCCTACTTCATTGACTTTGACTAAGGCAAAATAGCGTTCGCCTTCCTTGGGCGGACGGATCTGTCCTTTGACTATATCGCCTTTTCTCAGATGATAGCGTCTGATTTGGGACGGAGAAACGTAAACATCATCGGCACCCGGCATGTAGCTGCTGAGCGGGGAACGCAAAAATCCGTATCCGTCGGGAAGAATTTCAAGAACACCGTCGGCAATGATTGTGCCGTTCTGCGAAATACAGGATTGGAGCAGTGCAAAAATAAGATCCTGTTTGCGCAGGCTGCTTGCATTGTCAAGCTGGTATTTTTCCGCCAGTTCCATGAGTTCGTTCATGCTGCGGGTTTTTAATTCGGACAGGCTTAAAAAGGCTTCAGCCTCATCATTTGTTTCGGCTGATTCGTTTTGCTTTGCAAATTCGCTGTCAGTTTCCTGTACGGAAGTTTTGGATTTTCTGGTATGGACAAATTTTCGTTTTTGGTATTTGGGAGAAACCGGTTCTTGAACCTGAAGGGAAGTGTCGTCATAGTTATCGCTGTCTGCAGGGATTTCGGAAGAAATTTGTTCCTGTTCCGAAAAAGGTATTTCGTTTTGTTCGGGGGAAGAAGCTGCAAGCTGTTCTTCTTGGAATTCTTCCTGCAGAGCTTTTTTGCTTTTTCTTCCGCGGGGGGATTTTACGGGTTTTTCTTCAGTGGTTTTTTCGGCAACAATTTTTCTTCTTCTGGTTTTTGCAACAGTTTCAGACATAAAATATCCGTCCGTATTGTGAATTGATATAAGATTGTAAGGGGAAAAAAGAGATGGCAGAAAAATAATGTGTTAGTTTTATAGCCGTTTTTTTTTTGCTTGGCAAGATTAATCTTTTTTCTTTGTGTTGATTTTATTCATGGCTTTGGCTGTGCCAAGTTCAAGAATATCCCTGAGAGCCTGTACGCCTAGAAGAACGGCTTGTTCAGCGGCATCTTTGTCCTGTCCGAAACCGGACAAAACATAATTGCTGACCTGTGCGGAATCTTTCGGCCGTCCAATGCCCATGCGCAGGCGGAAATAATCCTGTGTGCCGAGGCGTGCGCTGATGGATTTGAGGCCGTTATGGCCTGCGTTTCCGCCGCCTTTTTTCAGCTGAATTCTGCCGGGAGTTAAATCCAGTTCGTCATGGATGACAAAAAGGTTTTCGGAGGAAAGTTTATACCAAGCCAGAAGGGGCTGGATACAGTCACCGCTTAAATTCATGAATGTCTGCGGAAAAACGCAAATCCAGTCTGCATTTTTATAGGCAAGCTTAAAACTTATGCCGTTGAATTTTGAACTTGAAATTTGGTCAACTCTGTAGTCTTTGGACATTTCTTTCAAAAAAGCTTCAAGAGTCAAAAATCCCAAGTTGTGCCTTGTGTTTGCATACTGGATTCCGGGATTTCCGAGTCCCGCCAAAACGCCGCCTATTTCCATATTAATTGTTTCCTGTAAAGCGTGTTAAATCCCTTGCCATTTCAAAGGTGTTGAGTTCTGAGCTTGCCATTTTTCCGTAAATGGATTCAGGCTCGCGTTCCCGTACGGATTCCAAAATATTCCGCCATCTTGCAGTGTCGCCCATTTTCCTGTGCAGCCGTGCTTCGCGCAGAAGGAGCCCCGCATAATCGGCGGATTTTTCCGAAACATAGGAGCGGTAACGGTTAAGCCACTGCATGGACTCCGTATATCTGCCTGCAATTTCCGTAATATCCATAAGAGCGGCTATGCTTTCACGTTCCCGTTCCGAACTGGCATAGGGTGACTGCATATTACGCAAATCTTCGAACATTGCAAGTGTGTCCAAATTGGCCTGATAAGCACCCCTGAGATTTTGTTTTTTTTCGGCATCGCGCGCTATGAAATATTGGGCATAGGCACGCTGGTACAGAGGGATTTCCTCATTGACGGAAAGTTCCTGCCATAAGGGCAGAGCTCTTGCGTCAAGTCCTAGATTTTCCGCAGCAAGGGCCGTGGTGTACTTTTTGTTTAAAGCTTTTGCCGTCGGCAAAACCCATGAATCTATTTTTTGATTGATGTCCAGAACCTTGTTCCAGTCCTGATTTTTTATGGCATGTGCAAGAAAAATGTCGTAGGCATACAGGCCTTCTTCATATTCTTTGTCGTTTTGGGGGACGCTGTCCAAAAAATATGCCAAAAGTTCTTCGGCCTTTGCCGTGTTGTTCCTGTTCAGATAAGCCCGTGCCATGGCCATGCGAAGATCGGTGCTTATGGGTTCGTAATAGGTGCGTACGGCAGGAAATTCTTCCCAAAGTTTGAGCGTTCTTTCCGTATTTTGTTCGGAAAGTGCAAGCTTGAGCATGGGGTCAAAGGAGCGGAACAGCAGTTCCCGGGCATTTTCGCTTTCTTTTTTATCTATGTTTTCATGGAAAAGATTTTGTGCCATTCGGGCACTGTCCATATATTCTTTTTCCAGAAAACGCTGGACTGCCAAGCGGAGTTTGGCGAGTACAGCTTCTTTGCTTTCCGGGTATTCTGCAATGATTTTTTTGTAATAGGTTGCTGGATATTCGGGATTGGGTTCACTGAAAATGCGGATAGTATCGTCAAGGGACAGGGAATTGTCGTATCTGCCGTTTTCTCCTATAAACAACAGTGCCTTGGGAGCGTTTTTGTGTTCGGGAAAATCCTGATAAAGTTTGTTGAGAACTTTTTTGGCGGAATCTTTGTCTTCAAGGTCAAAGTAAAGATTGGCGATTTTAAATAAGATATCGCCTGCGTTTTCAGCCTGCGGATTCAGGTTGAAAATTTGCCAATAGGTTTTTACGGCATCTTTTTTCAGTCCCCGTTCTTCCAGAATATGGGCTTTTATGACAAGGTAATCAGTGGATTCCAGATATACTTTCGGCCAGCGTCTGTCGGTAAAGTTTATCATTGCCAGCGTTCTGTCCAGATTGCCGAGCTTGTACAGGGCTTTTATCTGAAGAAGCGCTGCGTTTTTGGCATAGGTATTGTCAGGATAATTGTCAATAAGTATTTGAAGATACTGGGATGCAAGCGTGTATTCGTTATGTTTCAGGTAATAGTCGCTGAGCAGAAGAATGGCGTTTGGCGTATCTATGCTGTATGGATAGTTTTTATACAGCATGTCCGCATAGGCACGGGCTTCCTGAGGCCTGTCAAGAGCCAGATAGGTTACGGCAAGATTTGCCAAGACTTCAGGTTTTCTGTTGGAATCATTGCTGATATTCAGAGCTTCCTGAGCCATGGAAATAAAGGCTTCTCCCACATTTACGAGGTTGGAGCTGTTTATGACAAAAAAAGCCTTTGCCCTGTTGTAGTATACTTCTTCCAAAAGATTTTTTGGTAAATTCAATGACTTCAGTTTGTTGGCTTCTTCAAAAACGGTTTCGTAAATGCCGAGGTTGTAGGCTTTGCGCATTTTTTGAATGGTTGCGGGAATATCAAGAGGAGGCGGAACGGGATTTCCCTGTTCATCCACATAAATGATTTCGCCTACGGGCGGAGCATCGGGGTCAGGTTCTTCCGTTTTTTCTGCAGGTTCGGCCAGTCCGGCTTCCTCGGGGGTCTGCGGAATAAAGGTATCGTGTTTTTTGTCGTCAATGACAACGGGAAGGCTTTCGTCAATTTCTTTAATAAGCTCTGCCGCATCATCGTTATTTTGTGTTTTTTCTTCTATCTGTTCGTGCAGGGTGTTGTTTTGTACTTCTTTTTCGGTAATAACGTCGGATTCACCGGGCAGATTGCTGTTCAGCTTGTAGGTAACGGAAGGAGGCGTAAATTCCTGCGCGGAGGTATTTTGTGTTTGTTTCGGAATTTGGGTTTCGGCAGGTTTTATGCTTTGCGCCTGTTCCAGAGGGGTCAGCGTGTTTTTCTGTTTTGCTTCTGCCACAAGGATATTTTTGCGGCCAGCATAATTTTTTTCTGAAGAAACAGTTTTGCTGCGGGTTGAATCGGGGTCAGCCGTTTGGTTACCCGGCTGTGCGGCGTTTATGTTTTGTGCTGTTTGCTTTGCTGTTTTTGCCGTTTGGGCCGTCAGTACGGTTTGTTGTTTGCGCTGTTTTTTTAACTCTTCAAGCTTTACTTGAATTTTTTCTTCTTTTTTGCTGACTTCTTTATTAAATTCCTTGCGTTCGTCGCTTGGTTTCCAGCGTGCGCCGAGGGGATCCTTGTAAATTCCGATTATTAAATTTCCCTTGTCATCCTTATTTTGCAAAAAACCGAAAGCATTGTCTTTCAGTATGACAGTAAGACCGTATTCGGTCGGAATGACGTCGGAAATTAAATTTCCTCTGACAATTTGCAGATTTTGCCCGAAGTTTTTTCCCTGAATAAGAATTTTGTTGCTGTCTGTGCGTATGGTTGAAATCTGCTCATTTTCGGCATTGTCGGAAACAATGATGCGGTCAAAGTTTTTATCTTGGCTGAAAGACCATGAAAGAGCATGGGCAAAAGAAGTTTTTGCCAAAACAAGCATAAGGGCTGTCAGAACAACTTTAATTTTCATATTTATTCATTACTGCGTTTTTTTAATTTTTCAATCAGTGTGGTGCGTTTGATTCCCAAAATTTCCGCAGCCTGATTTTTTACGCCTTCCACTTGCTCCAAGGCTTCATTGATAATTTTGTCTTCAATCATTTCTAAAAATTCTTTCAGATTCATATTGCTGTTTTTCATGTCCGCAAGACTCGGAAGGGAATTTTCAGTGTGGGAAAGTTTTTCGGCAGCGTCCGCAAAGCCTTGTGTTAAAATGGAAGTCAGGGATTTTTTTTCTTCTTGGGTAACACTGGATGACAAGGAAATTTCAGTTTCTTTTTCTTTTTTCGGTTCTATTTTTATATCGTTGGGGAGCGGAGGAAGTTTATTGATGTCTCCCACACCGTTTAAAATTTTCGGTGAAAGATCAGAAAGTTCAATTTGCGGACCGTCAGCCAAAATACTCAGACGCTCGGTAAAATTTTCTAGCTCGCGGACATTGCCGGGCCATGCGTAATTGAGAAAAACCCTTGCCACTTCCTCGGAAAGGGTAAGCTGTTCCCTTTCTTTTTTTTCACAGAAATATTTCAGAAAATGTTCTGCAAGCGTGATAATGTCATTGCCGCGTTCACGCAGGGGAGGAAGGTGCAGGGGAATGACATTCAGGCGGTAATACAAATCTTCGCGGAAATTGCCGAGTGCCACTTCCTGTTCCAAATCTCGGTTTGTGGCGGCAACAATGCGCACGTCAATTTTTTTGGGGCCGTTTCCGCCGACGCGTTCAATTTCTTTTTCCTGCAGAACGCGCAGGATTTTTACCTGCAAAGACGTATCCATTTCTCCGATTTCGTCCAAAAAAATGGTTCCGCCCTCGGCAAGTTCAAAGCGTCCCGGCTTTGTGCGTATGGCGTGGGTAAAAGCTCCTTTTTCATGTCCGAACAGTTCTGATTCCAAAAGTTCTTTGGGAATGGCTCCGCAGTTTACAGGAATAAAAGGCGCGTTGGCTCGTTTGCTTTCTTTGTGAAGGGTACGGACCAAAACTTCCTTGCCTGTTCCGGATTCACCTGTCACAAGCACGGTACTGTCAGTGGGAGCGACTTTTTTCAGGATTTTAAATACTTCCGCAAGGGACGTATCTTCTCCGATTATCCCTGAAACTTTTTGGGACATGTTTCCTCCGAGGGAATTTTAATTTATGCAATTATTTTAGTAAAAAAATGAAAAGTGTCAATACTCTGACAGATAAAAAAATATTTTTTCCTCTTCTTTTAAATATTTGTAACTCAAGGTTAAACTTGACAAAATATGTTTTTAATATCTATAATTATTGCTTATGATTGAAAACTATGTACTGTAATATATATCGGAGGGTATATGTCTATTCTTGAAATCCGTGACGTGCATAAGTGGTACGGCGATTTTCACGTGCTGAACGGAATAAGTGAAACGGTAGAAAAAGGAGAGGTTGTTTTTATCTGCGGTCCGTCCGGTTCGGGAAAAAGTACCTTTATCCGCTGTTTAAATAGATTGGAAGCCATCCAGCAGGGCACTATTAAGCTTGAAGGCGTTGATATTTATGATAAAAATCTTGACGTGAACAAGCTGAGAAGCGAAGTGGGCATGGTTTTTCAGCAGTTTAACCTGTACCCGCACCTCAGTGTTTTGGACAATATTACTCTTGCACCGATCAAGGTCAGAAAACTTTCCCATTCAAAGGCTACTTCCATTGCCATGGAGCTTTTGGAACGCGTAGGCATTTTAAATCAGGCCCATAAATATCCCATTCAGCTTTCGGGCGGCCAGCAGCAGCGCGTTGCCATTGCAAGGGCCCTTGCAATGCAGCCCAAAGTCATGCTCTTTGACGAGCCGACTTCCGCCCTTGACCCCGAAATGGTCAACGAAGTACTGAATGTTATGAAAGACCTTGCTTCCGACGGCATGACCATGATTTGCGTTACCCATGAAATGGCTTTTGCCCGCGAAGTTGCCGACAGGGTTATTTTCATGGATCACGGCGTAATTCTTGAAAAGGCCAGCCCGGATGTTTTCTTTACCAATCCGCAGCATGACAGAACAAAAGCATTCTTGAAAGAGATTTTAAAATAAATACACTATGAGGAACTATGAGTAACGAACAGGAAAAAGTTATTTACTCCATGCACCGCGTGACTAAGCGTCACGGGCAGAAAGAAGTGCTGAAAGACATTACGTTAGGGTACTTTTACGGTGCAAAAATCGGAGTGCTTGGTCTCAATGGTGCAGGTAAATCCTCCCTTTTGAAAATTTTGGCAAAAAAAAAAAAAAATTTCGAGGGGGACATTGTTATAGCTCC
>CALUWZ010000017.1 GCA_944324625.1 uncultured Mailhella sp.
TTGTGCTGCAGTTTCAGGCTGAATCATATAATCTATAAATTTATATGCTTCGTTTACATTATCAGATGCTTTTGGTATTGTAAAACTTCTAATCCACATTAAACTGCCATCTAATGGATTTATAAATTTTAAATTTTTTTTTTTTTTTATAATCCTGTATGCTTCGCTGTAATAGACTATTCCTATTATCTTTTCTTCACTGACTAATGCTTCTTCTATTTCATCATATGTTACTATATTAAGTCTTGGCAGCAGAACAGTAAGCCTGTCATAAGCTTCACGTATTTCTTCCTCCATCATTGTGTTTGCTGTATAACCTAGTGATTTCAATGCTATACTAAAAAAATCACGCATATCTGCCTTAATTAATATATTATTAATATTACTATTTGCCCAAAAGTCGTCCCACTTAGTAATAGCTGTTTCATTTATATATTTTGTATTTATAATTATACCTATACTGTCAGTTAAATACGGAACACTATACTGTTTAGCTGTTTTATATGGCTGGACAAAAAAAGAACTGATTACATTATCTACATTTTTCAGCTTATTAATATCTATTTCTAATATAATATTCTTTTTATTTAACTGTGTTACCATAAAAGTTGATGGCAAAGTTAAATCATATTCTCCACCACTCATAAAACGGACATTGGAATAAAATTCATTATTAGTATAGTATATTTCATTATTAACCTTTGCTCCGTATTTACTATACTCATTTAAAATATTATCCGGCAGCACATTTACCTGTAAATATGTATCTAAAATATCATTTTTCTTTTGGCATGATATTGTAAATATAAATATCACTGCTATAATAAGTATTTTTCGCATATATCACTTATTTATGAAAAATTTGGCCAATTATATTTATTAGGCCACCTTTGCCTGTCAGGCATTGGTTTATTAAACTCTACACCAAGATAATATATATATACAAGCCCTCTCTCATCTTGAACATAAATAGGAACATAATATATAGTATCTGATTCTTTTACTGTATTTTTATCTAAATAAAGTTTAAGTATTGACCATTTACCATTTACTTTTACACTGCCTTCTGCTGTGCTGTTATCTGAATGAGCATAAAAATTAAATGAAAAATCACCTGCTATGGCATTATCCTTTGCTACTACAAACTTAGATTCCTTATCAGATGCTGTATAAAACTTTTTATAATTTTTCGTATTATTATCACTTGAAAATTCTACATACCTAAATAAAGGAAGCGCAGTATTTATTCCTGAATTTTTTGCCATTTCTATTTGTTTTATTTCATCTGGCACAAATAATGACCATTCAAGTGGAATAGGGGTTGCAGTAAGTGTGTTTATAATGGTTAAAATATCTTTTCCCCACTGTTTTACATGCTCTTCATTTTTAACAAGCCCTGTAAGTTTTAAAGGTGCTTTTATTGATATAATTTCACTTGATGATGTAGAATTATCAGCTATCCAGCCAAAGTCATTTAATATATATTTTAAATCAAATAATTCTGTCATTTCAAGTGAATTAGCTGCATTACCATCAGCATAAAGTGGAAACCTGCTAAAATTACCTTGATATTGTTTTATTAAATTAACTGTTCCAAATGCTGCATCATGTTTTACAAGGTATTCGCCTTTTTCAAAAAACGCAAGGGCAAGGTTGTTCCATGCGGGGCCGAAAGCGGGCTGGCTTTTGATGACCGTATTGCTTTCTTCAATGCAGGCGTCGTATTTGCCTTCCATGAAGTAGGCGGAGGCAAGGGTTGTTCTGGCCTGCAAAAATTCAGGGTCCCAGTCAAGGGCTTTCAGCAGTGCTGTTTTGGCTTTTTTGATATCGCCCATCTGCAGGTGGCAGAAACCGATATTGGCTTGGGGAACGGCGTATTTGGCGCGGATATTGGAAGCTTCGGTATTGTAGCGCAGACAGCCTTCATAATCGCCTCTCTGCAGGCAAAGGCCGCCGAGCTGCACAAAGCCTTCCGCAAGACGGGGAGAAAGGCGTACGGCGTTCAAAAAGGCATTTTCGGCTTCCACGTAGTCGTGTTTGGCCAGCATGGCCATGCCGAGCTGATAATAATGGTTGGCGCAGTTGTCGCTTTGGGCGATTTCAGCCTGCAGGTCCCTGATATATTCGTCCAAAGAATCGTAGCGTTCTTTCATGTTTTTCCTCTTTATTGGCATTTAGTTGTTGGTTTTTGTCAGTTCGCCGTCATGCATGTAGCCTTCTTTTTCCAGAAGCCTGTAATACCAGACCGCAAAATCAAAATAGCCAAGGAATTTTTCGTCCTTGTTGATAATGCCGAGAGCCAATTCCAAAGCGCCCTGACGGTAAGCATTGCTTTGGGGGGAATCTTCGTTTCTTGTCTGCAGAAATTCGCGGATAAGCTCCTGTGTGGTGCGTTTGGAAATATCCTTGCGGATTTCCATGGGATCGTTCGGTTTCGGGAAGGGGTCCCAGTTTTCGTAGCCGATTTTGTCGATGAATTTTTTTCTGCGTGCAGGAATTTTATCGTACAGTTCTTTTTTCAGCTTTTCCTGTTCTTCGGTCAAATCGGGAGGTGTGCTGTCGCGGTAAACGGATGCGGGAATGTTCAGACTCATGGTATTTCCTCTTATTCAAGGGGAGATTTCAGCGGTTTCTTGGCTTTTTCCTCGGTTTTCAGGCCAAGATACGTCTCGTCGTATTTATTCATAAGCGCCATGGAAACAGGCACGTATACATGATGCAGTTCTTTGTAGCGTGAGCCCAGAACCTTAACGATTTTCAGGCTGAGGGCAGCCAGTTTGTCCTGAATGCGGTCAAGCTGGAGCGTCGGGTATTTTCCGCCTTGGTCAAAACGGCATTTTCCGCACACATGGCCTTTTCCGCCGATGGCCGTGGGCACGCCGTAAATGCGGCAGGTCAGCGGACGGTTTTCATACAAAAGGCACAGATTGTCATCGCCGAGGAGCGGACAGCGCACTTTGTCATGAGCGGCTTTTTTCATGACTTCTTCGTCGGTCATGCCGCTTTTGACGTCTTTATAATAATGATATTTCAGGCGGGTGAGGGATCTGTCCGCATCGCCTGCCCGTTCCAGAATTTTGGAACGCTCGGCGCCGAAGCCGAATTTATCGTTGAATGCGCGGTTGACGGCCATGGCTTCCACAAGGGAAAGGTCAAAAAGCGCATGGCAGCAGTCGCTGCAGGTTTTGGTACAGGCAACTTCGTTGGGAAACTCTGCCTGAACTTTTTGGAAAAGTTTATCCACCTGTGCGGTAAGAAGTTCGTATTCAAGGAAAATTTCTTCAAGTTCAGGGCTTTCCAGTTGTGACATAGCATATTCCGTTTGTTAAAAGTTATGATGCTGCAAGACATCGTTTAAAAATAAGGCCGTCAGGCTGAATGGTCAAGGTTAAACATCAAAAATTTTTCTTTTAAATGCCGTTTTTATGCTTTCAAAGGAGGACGTTTTCTTTTCCACCACAAAAACCGATTCCGGGCAGAAAACGCCGAATTCCTCGCGTGCAAGATTTAAAACAAACTGATTGGCGAGCGCTGTTTTCTGCGGGGGAATGGCCCCGAAAGGCGCGGTAAAAAATTTTTCGCGGTGCAGAACATACCAGCCCGTTGTTTCAAGGCTGCAGTCATACAGATAAATTTCTCTGTCCGTAACCCGCAGAACTGTGGACCAATGGTCAACGGCGGGCCCCGGCTGATGCGGGAAAAAACGGCAGAAACGCATGAGAGCCGTGCGTTCTTTGTCTTTTACCGTGTTTTTCAGAAAATCCCAGAACGTGTCAATGTCCACTTCGGGGCTGAAGGTTTTTATATGGGTGATATTGGGTGCGGCACAGGGAAAAGGACAGTACCAGTCATACTGAAAGGCTGTTTTCCACTTTTCCAGCATGAACTGCACCACCTCATAATAATTGGTTTCGTGGCAGACGATTTTGCGCCATGCTTCAATATCTTTGGCCTGTTCCACAAACATGTCGTTCAGAATGTCCCGCGCCTGAAAAGCGGAAATCCCCGCAATAAGGCGCAATGCATTCAATACGGAATAGGCGGCGCAGAAATTGTCTATTTTTCCTTGGAATAGGGGGTTCATGTTCGCTCCTGCAAAAAACTGCATTTATCTTACAAGTTCTTGTGATTTTTGACAAGGAAAAGCATGTTTGCAAAAAATTAAACTTTACATGTGCCTGATTTGCGTATATAAAAGGAAATGTCTATATAACTATATAACAATAAATTGATATAGTCGGGAGCAATATGGAAATCATCAGCACGCTTGAAGAAGTGAAAGCCCGCTGCAAAGAACTCAAAAAACAGGGCAAAAGCATTGCCCTTGTGCCGACCATGGGCTTTTTGCACGCAGGCCATCTTTCTCTTATCGAAAAAGCAAGACAGCTTGCCGACATTGTGGTGGTAAGCCGTTTTGTCAATCCCACCCAGTTTGCGCCTAACGAAGATTTGGACGCTTATCCCAATGACCCGAACCACGACCGCAGCGTGACGGAAAAAGCAGGCACGGATATTTTGTTTGAGCCGCCTGCTTCTGCCATGTATCATGCCGACCATGCCACGTGGGTGGAAGTTCCCGAACTTGCCAAGGGACTCTGCGGCGTGACAAGGCCCACGCATTTTCGCGGCGTGTGCACTGTCGTAACCAAGCTTTTCAACCTCATTCAGCCCGATTTTGCCTGCTTCGGCGAAAAGGACTATCAGCAGCTGACCATTATCCGCCGCATGGTGCGCGATCTGAACATGCCCGTGGAAATTGTGGGCTGTCCTCTTGTGCGCGAAGAAGACGGACTGGCCATGAGCTCCAGAAACGCTTACCTTACCAAGGAAGAACGCGCCCTTGCCCCTCAGATCCGCAAAGGCCTGCTTCTTCTTCAGGAAAAAGCCAAACAGGGCGAACACAGCGCAGAAAATCTGTACAGCCTGTTTGCCGGGCATATACAAAAAACTATTCCGTCCGCCCGCATTGACTATGTGCGCATGGTGGACAAAGACAGTCTGGAACCTCTTGAAACACTGAAAGACAGCGCCGTTGTTGCCGTTGCGGTATATCTCGGCAAGGCCCGTCTTTTGGACAATATTTTAATTTCCCGATAAAGCGAGCAAAAAGCTTCGCAAAGGAGACTTCATGATCCCCGCTAAAGGCAAATATGTATTTTCTTCCGAATCCGTAACCGAAGGACACCCCGACAAAGTGGCAGACCAAATTTCCGATGCTATTTTGGATACGCTTCTTGAACAGGACCCTGATTCCCACGTTGCCTGCGAAACCCTTGTTACCACGGGTATGGCAGTCATTGCAGGCGAAATTACCACCTCAGGCTATGCCGACCTTCCGCATGTTGTGCGCGAAACCATTAAAAATATCGGCTACAACAGCTCCGACATGGGCTTTGACTATCAGACCTGCGCAGTTTTGTCCTCCATTGACAAACAGTCTGCAGACATTGCACAGGGCGTCAACCGTGAAAATCCCGAAGACCAAGGCGCAGGCGACCAAGGCATGATGTTCGGCTTTGCCTCCAACGAAACCGATACGCTTATGCCCGCTCCCATTTACTGGGCGCATCAGCTTTCCCTGCAGCTTGCCCGCGTGCGCAAAAACGGCATTGTGGATTTCTTCCGTCCCGACGGAAAAACCCAGCTTTCCTTTGAATATGAAAACGGCAGGCCCGTGCGCATCAACAACGTGGTTATTTCCACCCAGCATGCTCCCAATGTGGATCAGGCCGACATCGAAGAAGCCGTGCGCCGCGAAGTTATTTATCCCGTACTTGGCCAGTCAGGCTTTTTTGACGAAAAAGACTGCGAAATTTTCATCAACCGCACAGGCCGTTTTGTTATCGGCGGTCCCGTGGGCGACTGCGGTCTGACAGGCCGTAAAATCATCAACGACACTTACGGCGGCATGGGCAACCACGGCGGCGGCGCTTTCTCAGGCAAAGACCCCTCAAAAGTTGACCGCTCCGCAGCCTATATGGCCCGTTATGTGGCGAAAAACGTGGTAGCCGCAGGCCTTGCTCCCCGCTGCGAAGTGCAGATTGCTTACTGCATCGGCGTGGCAGAACCTGTTTCCGTGCTTGTTTCTTCCCTCGGCACAGGCGAAATTCCCGATGAAATCCTGACCAAGGCCGTGCGTGAAGTATTTGACCTTCGTCCGTATCATATCATCAAACGCCTTGACCTCAAGCGCCCCATTTACTCCAAAACCTCCTGCTACGGACACTTCGGCCGCGAACTTCCCGAATTTACTTGGGAAAAAACCGACGCAGTCGCAGACCTCCGCACCGCCGCAAAAGTATAATTTCGTTTTTGCCGAAAAACATGCAAAACTCCTCTTTTCCCAAAGGGGAGTTTTTTTGTTTCTGTTTTTCAAAAAGCAGGTAAAAAGTTTTTTCTTTGTTTTTGTTTATTAAAAATTGCTTAACATATTCAAAAATACTTTTTTCAAAATTTCTTTTTTCGGGCGTTGCCCCTGACCTGTTTTTTACGCAGTTTTTTGATAATTTTTTTATTATTTCAATTTTTATTTTTAATATTACATAAATCTTTTATCAAAAATTCTTTTTTGGGGCTTTGCCCCAACCCCAGAAAGATGGGGTACGCTTCGGGGGCAAGCCCCCTGTTCGTACCCCTCTTTCATCTCCCCGAACAGCCCCCTTGTTCACTTCGCAAAAAAGAGCTGCCGCCCTCTTTTGCGGAGTGAACAGCAATTAAAGCCATACCATTTTTACGGCCTGTTGCTCATTGCCTGTAATACGTTTGTATTTTGCCGTACTGCGTGCGCAGAACGGCTTTACATGGTACTTCGGCAGCTTTTTTCTTTCCAATTAATCTTTTGTTTGCTCAAATTTATTAAAATAGTCTGACATCATAGTAAAATTGCAATATCCAAAAGTAACTTTATGTTTTATTATGATTGTTTTTATAACTCTTATTTGCTTTGGATTAACAGGCGATTTTAAGCCGTTCTGCGTCAGCAGTACGGCAAAATGCAGTCCATCATTTAGGCACGTTGCCGCAAGCCGGCATATAGGCATAAAACAAAATGGCAGCGAGTACCGCAGGAGAGGGCGAAGCTCTCGACTGCGCAGCGAGTTACAGGGGGTATGCTTGGGTTTCCAAAGGGTGAGAGCAAGGGGGCAGCGTCCCCGATAGCTTACCCTTTGGTCGGGTCAAGGGGTGAAGCCCCTTGGAAAAGAACTTTTGATATAAGATTTTTATGATATTGAAAAAAACAAAAGGTAACTGCCTTATAAAAAGAAATCGGTTCAGGGGCAACGCTCTGCAAAAAAAAGAAACATTTTGATAAAAATATGTTTAACTATTTTTAATAATTGTTGATAACAGAAAAACAAAGAAAAATTTTTCCTTGCTTTTTGGAAAAAGCAAAAGCCCCTGATTTTGTCAGGGGCTTTTAATTTGTATTGTATCGCAGACAGAATTTATCCGATAATGTCTTTAAGTTTCTTTTTCAGTTTCGAAGTAAGCTTGCTGTCGTGCTTTTCAAACAGGCTGTCCAGTGCCTGCAGAAGTTCCGTCTGCTCTGCGGTGAGGTCGGTGGGAGTTTCCACAATGACTTCAATGAGCAAATCGCCCACGCGCTTGTCTCCGGGATAGGGCAGGCCCTTGCCTTTTACGCGGTATACGGCGCCGCTCTGCGTGCCTTTGGGCACTTCAAATTCAATGTCTTCGTCAAGGGTGGGCACTTTGATTTTTGCGCCGAGGGCGGCTTTTGTAAAGGGGATTTTTGTGCTGTAAATAAGGTCTTGGCCGTCGCGGTCAAAAACTTTGTCCGCTTCAATGCGGATAACCACATACAGGTCGCCGTTGGGGCCGCCGTTTCTGCCAGCTTCGCCTTCGCCTCTCAGGCGCAGTCTTGCGCCGTCATACACGCCTGCGGGAATATGTACGGTAAGTTCGCGTTTTTCCTGAATATGGCCGTCGCCTTTGCAGCGGGGGCAGGGCTTGCTGATAACTGTGCCTTTTCCTTGGCATTTGGGGCAGGTGCTTGCAAAGCGGAAGGGGCCCTGCTGTACGAAAACTTGGCCTTTGCCGCCGCACTGGGTGCAGGTTTCGGGCTTGCTTCCCTCTGCCGCGCCTGTTCCGCCGCAGTCGGGGCAGTTGGCGGTGCGGGGAATGGTCAGGCGCACGTCGTCGCCTTTTGCGGCCTGACGGAAGGTAATGGTAAGATTATAGCGCAGATCGTCGCCCACGGTGGGACGGTTGGCAGAACGGCTTCCGCCGCCGAAACCGAAGAAGTTTTCAAAAATATCGCCGAACTGGGAGAAAATGTCTTCATTGGTGAAACCGCCGAAGCCGCCGTTCATGTCGGTATGGCCGAATCTGTCGTAATGGGCTCTTTTTTCTTCGTCGCGCAGCACGTCGTAGGCTTCCGCCGCTTCTTTGAAACGGGCTTCCGCTTCTTTGTTGTCGGGGTTTCTGTCCGGGTGGTTTTCAAAGGCGATTTTGCGGTAGGCTTTTTTGATTTCCTCAAAGCTTGCGGTTTTTTCCACGCCGAGGACTTCGTAATAATCTCGTTTGCTCATGGTAAAAGGGGGTTAAGGTCTGGACAAAACAAAGCCGACCTTGTTTGCACGCAGTCGACATTGTACATTGCAAAAGCAATATGCATCGGACTATATCCGAATACATAAGCATTAATTATTAATCGTCAATAAGATTTTTCTGCAAATCTTCGCCTTCGCGGACAGGGGTAAAATAATCAAGGTTTTCGGGAAGGATTTTACCGGCTGCAATTTCACGCAGAGCAGTTACGCATTCTTTGTTTTTGGTGCTGACAAGGGGTTCGTAGCCCTGACGGAACTGATGTACGCGTTTGATTGCCATTTGTACAAGCAAAAAGCGGTTGTTGATGCGTTCCTGACAATCTTCAATAGTAATACGAGCCATGTTTTCCTCACTTTGCTGTAAGTCCATGTATTTTTCGCCCACAATGGGTATACACTTAAATTGTAAAGAAAAAAATTATTATTCTTAACCTCTTAACTTGTCAAGTTAAGTTTTGCGCCGCGCCGCTGAAATCAATGGATAACTTTGCGGGGCTTGGAGCCTGAGCGGGCTTCAATGTATCCGTCCGCCTCCAGTTTGTCGATAATGCGGCCCGCACGGGAAAAGCCGAGGCGGAAGCGCCGCTGTAGCATGGAAATGGACACGCTGTCCTGATCCTGCAGCCATTCCGTAATGGTGTCGTACATTTCGTCGTGTTCGTCTCCGCCGTCATCGGAAAAGGCAGGTTCAAGAGCCGTTTCGCCGTATTTGCCGAAATCAACCTTATAGTCGGGGGCAGCCTGTTCTTTCCAGAATTCCGTTACCCTGCGGACTTCTTCTTCCGTCACGTAGGCGCCGTGTATGCGCATGATGCCGCCGGAACGGGGCTTGAACAGCATATCGCCCTTGCCGAGCAGAACTTCCGCGCCCACGCTGTCCAAAATGGTGCGGGAGTCAAAGGAGCTTGATACTTGGAAGGCTATGCGTGCGGGGAAATTGTTTTTGATAAGGCCCGTAATGACGTCCACGCTGGGTCTTTGGGTTGCCAGAATAATATGCATGCCTGCGGCACGGGCAAGCTGGCCGAGCCGCGCGATATGGCCTTCAACTTCTTTGCCTTTCTGCATCATAAGGTCGGCAAGTTCGTCCACGATAATGACAATAAAGGGCAGTTCGCGGAGTTTTTGCGCTTCCATGGCCTGCAGGCGTTCGGGCAGGGTTTCGGCTGTGCCGTTTTTCAGGGCTTCCCTGTTTTTGCGCACAAAGGCGTTGTATTCGGTAATGTTGCGCATGCCGAGGTTTTCAAAGAGCTTGTAGCGCTGGTCCATTTCGTCCACGGCCCACAAAAGCGCATTGCGCGCCAAATCCATATCCGTGACAACGGGGTGCACAAGGTGGGGCAGGCCGTTGTACATGGAAAGTTCCACGCGCTTGGGGTCAATGAGGAGCATCTGCACTTCATGGGGCTGAGCCTTATACAATATGCTCAGGATAATGGAGTTGAGGCACACGCTTTTGCCTGCGCCCGTTGCGCCCGCTACCAGCAGGTGGGGCATGTCGTCCATTTTTACGCTGACGGGATTGCCGAAAATATCTTTGCCGAGCCCTAAAGTCAGCTTGGATTTTGATTCCGCAAAGCTGCGGTGGCGGATAATTTCCTTAAAACATACAAGCTGGCGCCTGTCGTTGGGAACTTCCACGCCCACGGTGTCCGTACCCGGAATGGGAGCCTGAATGCGCACGGCAATGGCTTTAATCGCCATGGCAATGTCTTTTTCCAAGGCTTCAAAGCGTTTTACTTTTACGCCGCGTTCCGGCCGCACTTCGTACATGGTGACGACTGGGCCCGGCAAAATGCCCGCAAGTTTGCCCTGTACGCTGAAATCCGCCAGACATTCTATAAGCTTGCGGCCTTTTTCTTCCAGATCCGCTTTGCTTGGGGCGTCCTTGGGCTCAATGACGGGAGAAAGCAGGTCAAGGGAGGGCAATTCGCTTGTCTGCGGCTCCTTGTATTCCGTGTCGGAGCTTAATGGGTCGGAACCGAAAAAATTGGAGAAAAAGCCTTTTTTCTTTTCTTTTTTGGGCTTTTCGGTTTTTTCGCTTTTATTGTCGCTTTGGTCTTCCTCGCTTTCTGACTTGGCGCCGTCGGAACCGTGCTTGTGTTCTTCTCCGCTTGGTTCGTCCGCTTCGTCCTCTCCGTCGGGGTCAGGCTGACCGTCTTTTGGGGCGTCCGAATTTTTGCCGCTGTTTTCGCTGTCCTCTTCGTCATCGTCGAGCCACAGGGAAAGCGGGGAGTGGTCTGCGCTGCCGTTTTCTTTTTCTTCTTCCGCGCCGCCGCCGTCAGGGTCGGGCAGACTGGCGTCCTGTTTGTCTTTTTTAAAGGGATTTTTAAACTGTATTTTGAAAGAATTTTGAAATTTCTTGTTTTTTTTCTCTTTTTTGTCCTGTCCGCTTTGTCCGTCCTCATCGTCATGCAGGGCGGATCTGAACAGATCGGTGCTGTTTTCCTGTTTGTCCTGTCCGTTCTGTCCGCTGTCTTTTTTGCGCAGGACAAGGCGCAGGATTTTGCCGAAAACGGTTACCCATGAAATGTGGAAGCAAAGTTCCATGCCCACCATGAGGCAGAACAGCCAAATAAACGCACTGCCTATGGGGTTGAAATACAAATGGAATGTGGCATACAGCCATGCGCCGCAGAAACCGCCGCCCTGCACGTCGCCTATGCCGAGGGTTACGGCTTCGGCAAAGGTAATGAAGCAAAGCGCCAAAATGGCGTAGCCGAGCATGCTGTACCATGGGATAATGACCCAGCGGACAATAAAGCCGAGTCCCATCCCGAAAAAGAACAGAACCCATATATAGGAGGCTATGCCGAAGAAATCATTGAGAAAGCCTGACAAATACGCACCGAATGTGCCGGCATAGTTTTTAATTTCATAGGTCGAGCTGATAGACTGGTTCAGCGTGGGGTCGTTGATGTTGTGGCTCCACAGGCTGATCCCGATAAGCAGGCTTAAAAACAAAAAGAGCAAGCCTATAAGCTCACGCAGGTGTCTGGTATTTTTCGTAAAAAACTCCTTAAAGGAACGAAAGGCAAAATGCGCGGGGGCAATATGAAGAAAAGGGGAAAATCCCCTTTTCCAAATTATTCACGGCCGAGGTATTCGTCGTTTTCGGTATTGACTTTTACTTTGTCGCCCACTTTAACAAAGGCAGGAACCTGAATGACCACGCCTGTTTCCAGTTTTGCGGGTTTGGTGATGTTGTTGACGGTATCGCCCTTGGCAACTTCTTCGGTTTCAATAACTTCGAGAATAAGGGAAAGAGGAATTTCAATGTCGATGGGCTTGCCGTTATAAAGAAGAACGGCAACCTGCTGGGCTTCCTTGAGGTAGCGTTCTTTGCCGCCGCAGAAGTCAGCTTCGAGGTGGAGCTGTTCGTAGGTTACCATGTCCATGAACACAAGGTCTGCGCCTTCTGCGTAAAGGTACTGCATGTCGCGCTGTTCAAGGTCGGGACGGCCTACTTTTTCGCCTGAGCGGAAGGTATTGTCCACAACGCGGCCGTTCAGGATATTGCGCAGTTTGGTGCGTACCATGGCGCCGCCCTTGCCGGGTTTGAAGTGCTGGAATTCAACGATTTCGTAGGGGGTGCCGTCTATTTCGATTTTAAGACCACGTTTGAAGTCCGTAGTGGAATACATGCTTACTCCTTGTTTTTATTTTGTTTTATCGGTTATTTTTCGGCTGCTGCCGTTTTGTTTTTTGCTTTATAACGTATAAGGGCGTCGACTGCAAGCAAATATGAGTCAAGGCCGAAACCCGCAATGACCCCGATGGAAGAGGAGGCAATGAGGCTTTTTGCCCGCAGGGCGTCCGCTCCTTGGGCAGAGGCGGAACGGGCAAGAATATTGCTGATGTGCACTTCGGCGTACGGTATTTTAATCCATGAAAGGCAGTCGCACAGGGCAAGGGACGTGTGGGTGAATGCGCCTGCGTTGAGGACTGCGCCGATGATTTCGCCCCTTAAAAATTCTTCTCTTGCCTGTTCGAGCCTGTCGATGAGCTCCCCTTCGTGATTGGACTGGAAATATTCGTATTCCAAGCCTTTTTCCCGTATTTCTTCAAAAACGCGCTCCATGCCTTCGGTTCCGTAAATGTGCGTGTCGCGCTTGCCGAGGTGGCCGAGGTTGGGGCCGTTCAGAATTAAAACTTTTTCGGGCATAAAATCTTCCTTGTGTTTTATTAAAAAATGCTGTATAAAAACTATACAATCAGTTCTGTTAAATACTGATTTTGCAGCAGGTTAACCATACGCCGCTCTGCGGCGCCGTCAGACGGAAACAAATTCCTGTCAAATATATCGTCACTCTTGAGAACAACATGGACAATACCACAAAACCGAATGAATTAGAAGTGTTTAAATTCCCGCAGCTTGTGCTGGAACAAACATTATATACCCTGAATCAATTGAAATCCGCAGCGCCCGAATCCGCACATATCGCGCTTGCGGGCCGTTCCAACGTGGGCAAGTCTTCGCTTATCAATGCCCTCGCCAAAAGAAAACAGCTTGCCAAAGTAAGTTCCACGCCGGGAAAAACCCGTTCCGTGAATTTGTACCGAGTGGAGCCGCAGGGCTTTTACCTTACGGACTTGCCCGGCTACGGCTATGCCAAGCGTTCCAAGTCCGAACGGGAGCTTTGGGCAGGCCTTATCGAAAAATATTTGGTGGAATGTGAAAACTTGGCGGCCATTGCCGTTTTGCTGGACTGCCGTCTGGAACCGCAGGAAGCGGATATTTTAATGGTGCGCTTTGCTTTGGGCCACAATATTCCCATTATTCCCATTCTGACCAAGGCAGACAAATGCACCCAAAAAGAACGCAGCGACCGCATTGCCAAGTGGTCCGTGCTCATTCCGAAGGGCAGTCCTCTGGCGGTATCTTCCCATACGGGCATGGGTCTGGAAAAAGTATGGAAAAAGCTGATTGAAACAGCCATGCAGTCGCCGTTCATGCAGAACGGGGTAGAGGAAGCGGCGGCAGAAGCTGCGGCAGGGCAGGAAAACGGAATTTCCGAAACAGTCCTGCGGGAAAACAGCGGTGCGGCGGAAGAATGTACAATGCCCGAAAATACGGACGCTGCGGATACGGCGGACAGCGGCGGCAGCCTGCAGGCGGAGCAGGCCGAGGCTGAGCCGAAGGGGCAGGACTTTGCCGAGCAGGCGGAGCAGGCCGAAAAATCGAAGAAAATCCGCACCAAGCGCGGTGCCTATGCCCGTGAGCAGGAGGCAAAGAAAAAGCTTGAACAGGAAAAAGCCCGTCTGAAAGCCAAGGAAGAAAAGGCGCGGGCCAAGCATAAAAGGAAATAGCCATGCCTGATTTGTCCCTATTGAACGAAGCCCAGTATAAGGCCGTGACGGCAGGCAGTCATCCGCTCCTTGTCATTGCGGGCGCAGGCAGCGGAAAAACGCGCACCATTGTTTACAGGCTTGCCCATTTGGCGGAAAACGGGGTCAATCCCCATTCCATTCTGCTTTTGACCTTTACCAAAAAAGCCGCGCAGGAAATGCTCCATAGGGCGGCGGGGCTTTTGGGTTCGGACCTGATGGGCGTGCAGGGCGGTACGTTTCACGCTTTTTCCTATACGCTGCTGCGGCAGTTTCCGCCGTCTTGGGCAAAATCTTCCTTAAGTATTCTGGACAGTTCCGACTGCACCAATATTATAAGCCATTGCCGCGAGGAAAAGAAAATCGGCAAGGGCGACAGGTCTTTCCCAAAAAATGCAACCATTCACGGCCTGATCAGCAAGGCGCGCAACAAGGAAATGCCTCTTGAGGAAATTCTGCGGCGCGAAAGCCAGCACCTTCTGCCCCACGTGGACGCTCTCTGCGAACTGGAAACCCTGTATCACGCCTACCGCCGCGAACACAACGTGCTGGATTATGACGATCTGCTGTTTGAACTGGAAGTCAGCCTCAAGGAAAACCCCGTGCTTTTGAGCCGCATGCACGACCGTTTCCGCCACATCATGGTGGACGAATACCAAGACACCAACATGGTGCAGGCACGGCTTGTGCGTCTTTTGACGGGTGAGGAAACGGCGGTTATGGCTGTGGGTGACGATGCCCAGTCCATTTATGCTTTCCGCGGTGCCAACGTGCAGAATATTCTGGATTTTCCCAAGCTGTTTCCGAACTGCGAAATTGTGCGCCTTGAAGAAAATTACCGTTCCGTTCAGCCGATTTTGGATATTGCCAACACTATTTTGGAAAATGCGCCCGTGGGCTTCCAAAAACATCTGTATTCAAAAAGGGAATACGACAAAAATGCCGTTTCCGTTCAGGTGGTGCGGCCCATAAGCGACATTACGCAGGCACGCATTGCGGGCCGTTTCATCAGCGAGCTGCTGCATACGGAAAAAGGCAGTGACATTGCCGTGCTTTTTCGGGCAGGCTATCAGTCCTATCATTTGGAAGTGGAGCTCAACAAACTGGGCATAGGCTTCAAAAAATACGGCGGGGTCAAGTATACCGAGGCGTCCCACATTAAAGACGTTCTGTCTTATCTGCGTCTTTTGCTTAACCCCACGGATTTGCCCGCGTTTGAGCGCATGGCGTCCCTCTGCAGGGGCATAGGCCCGAAAACCGCGCACAAGCTGTTTTCTCTTGCCATGCAGGGTGACAGGGAAGGCCTGCAGAAAGCCTGCAAAAAATATCCCGATTTTTGGGCAGATCTGCAGCTGCTTATGGAAATTCAGAAGAACGCTCTCACGCCCGAAAAGGCTCTCCGTCTTGTCATTGACCAATATCAGCCGCGCATGGAACTGCTTTATCCCGACGACTGGCCGAGGCGTCAGCAGGGGCTTGAGGAACTTATCGGCATAGCCTCAAGCTATAACGACATTGCCGTGTTTATGGCCGATCTGTCCCTTGAAAATCCCGATGAAAATTCTAATGGCGACGAAGACGACGATATGCAGAAAGTCATTCTGTCCACCGTGCATTCCGCCAAGGGGCTTGAGTGGAAGCACGTTTTCATTCTGGATTTGGTGGAAGACAGGTTTCCTTCGCGCCATGCCCTGACCCGTGCGGAAGATTACGAGGAAGAACGCCGTCTTTTGTATGTGGCATGCACAAGGGCAAAGGACAGCCTGCGTCTTTTTGTTCCGCAGAATATTCTGCAGAGGGGACAGGGCTTTGAGGAAAGAGCGGCGCCGAGTCCCTTTATTAAAGAAATACACCCGTATCTGTATGAAGAAGTTTTGGAACAGTACGGCGGCGTGCTGGTTAAGCAGGGGCTTGCCAAAAGCCCCCTGCAGAGCATGGGCGGTCAGAAACGTTCTGTTTTGGACAGTTTCCGCGAGGCTATGGCAGGTTCGCAGGGAACGGGCTTCGGCCCAGAAACTTTCGGTACGGAAGCTTTCGGCACGGGAAGTTTCGGGGAAAACGGCTCTGCCGAAAAAAAAGCGCCGCTTGTTTTCGATACTGTGACGGAAAAAGCCGCAGGTCCCAAAGCTCCCGCGAAACTCGGCTTCTGCAGGCATAAAATTTTCGGAAGGGGAAAAATTATCGAAGAAATCGATGCCGAAAAAGTTCGGGTCAATTTCCCCGGCATAGGGCCCAAGGCGATTTTAAAAGCATATCTGGTTATGGAAGATTAATGCGTTTTAAGCAAATAAACGGCAGAAAGGACAGAAACATGGCAAAACGCAAAGGCGAAGACGGTATTTTGGATTTGATTGCCGCATATTTTCCCAACAGGCACAAAAATATGCCCGTGGGACGGGGGGATGACTGCGCGCTGATTGCCGTGCCGCCTGCGCCGGGCGTGGGACAAAGTCCGCTTTTTGCCGTGACTTCGGATATTTTTGCCGAAAACGCCCATTTCCGCACGGCGTATTTTACGGCGGAGGACATAGGACACAAGGCGCTTGCCGTGAATATCAGCGACCTTGCGTCAAACGGCGCCGTGCCCTGTGCGTTTTCGTTTAATCTGACGCTGACGGAGCGGCAGGATTTTGCATGGCTCGAAGCCTGTTTCAAGAGCATGGCGGAGCTTGCGGGCCGATACGGCATGGTGCTCTGCGGCGGCGATTTGACAAAAGTGCCCCTTGCAAAAACAAGGGACGGCGCGGACAATCTGGATATGCTTACCGTGGGCGGCCTGAATCTGGGCATAACGGCCTGGGGAACATACGAGCACGGCGGCGTTCCG
>CALUWZ010000018.1 GCA_944324625.1 uncultured Mailhella sp.
GCTCGTAGCCCAGCAGCTTGTCCTCCTCGGCGGAGAGGGCAGTAAGGAAGATGATGGGCACCTCCTGCCGCCGCCGGAGGGCACGGCATACAGAGTACCCGTCCAGTTCCGGCATCATAATATCCAGCAGCACCGCATCAAAGGACTCCTTCTCCGCCAGGGTCAGAGCTTTTGCCCCGTTTTCCTTCTCCGGTCACGACAAGGTGATAGCTTTGATTTTGCAGGGTACTTAAAAACTCTTCAATTTCCTGCTGCAGCGCAGGGTCAGCATTTAAAAGCGGATAAAATTCACTGAAATACTCATGCAAAGACTGCTGATATGCCGCAGAGGGGTGGTTCAGTTCTTGGGAAGACCGGTTTTTAAAAGGATTGGGCAGTTTTTTTACCTGCACGGATAAGCCATGCAGCTGTTCTTTTGGGAACTGAAATACGTCCTGCAGCATTTTTTTCCAATGAGAAGAATTGGATACGGGTGAACGGACAAGGGAAAAAAGCCGTTTGTTATGCTCGGAATCGAAAAAACCGCTTGTTTCCAAATGAAAAAGCAGGGAATGCCGTTCTTTTTCCGGAAAGATTTTTATGAAGCAGGTCAGGGTTTCTTCTATATTTTTTGGGGGATGCAAAAGGGCATAATGAAATTTTGCATACCATGAAGGATATGTGTTCGGCAGAAGCTTTTCCGCAAAGGAAAACAAAAAGTTGTAAACGGCAAAGGAATTATTTTTTTGGTTGTTGTAGCATATTGACAAAAAAAGCAGCAGCAAGTCATCTTTGCTGTTTTCAGACAGCGAAGGACTGATTTTCTCATCGCTCAGGGCTTTGGAAAATTCAGGAAGTTTTGGCATAATGGTTGTATTTTTTTTGTCCATAAAAAAAATATACCAAAAAAAAAGCGCTTTGCCTATCGGCAAAAGCGCCTTTTTTAATGGATTTGAAAAGAATTTTATCCGCAGCGGCTGTATCCGCAGTTTTGGCAGATATGGCAGCCTTCTTGGAACGTCATTTCTGAACCGCATTCGGGACAGGACGGATTTTGCAGATCTTGGTCTTTATTGGCAAGAACGGGGGCTTCGCCTTTCAAATATCTGTTTTCAAGAACCCATGCAATGGCATCGGGAATGGACAGCAGAATGCCTTTTTTCTGGAATACGGGGTGTTCACCGCCGATACCTTTCAGCTGCTGCACAACATCGCGGACGGGCACTCCTGAGCGGAAACACAAGGAAACAAGACGTCCGATGGCTTCAGCTTTGGCTGTAATGGAGCGGCCTGATTTGCCGATGGTTGTGAAAACTTCAAAGGGCTGGCCTTCGATTTCGTTGACGGTAAGATACAGAACGCCAAGGCCTGTTTTTACTTTTTGCGTAAAGCCTTCCACAATGTCCGGACGTTGGCGGACAACACCGACTGCGGGCGTGTTTTGTGTGCTTTTTTCTTCTTTTTGGGAACCGATGTTCAAAACCTGACCTGATTTGCTGCCGTCGCGGTATACGGTAACGCCTTTGCAGCCCAAGGTATAGGCAAGCCTGTAAATGCGGTCAATGTCCTGTACTGTGGCATTATTGGGCAGATTGACGGTTTTGGAAACGGCATTGTCCGTATATTTTTGGAAAGCAGCCTGCATGCGCAGATGTGCTTCCGCTGAAATATCCATTGCCGTAACAAAGACTTCCCGAATATGCTGAGGCAGAAAATCAAAGCTTGCGATGGAACCAACGTTGGTGACGGCATCCATAAGTTCGGGGGTATACAGATCGCTGGATTTCAGGGCGTGTTCAAAGTAGGGGTTGACTTCGACAAGCTTTTCTCCGTCCATAACATGGCGGGCAAAGGCAAGAGCAAATACGGGTTCTACGCCTGAAGAGCAGCCGGCTATGATGGAAAGCGTGCCGGTGGGGGCAATGGTGGTTATGGTTGCGTTGCGGAGGGCTTTGCCGTCTTTGTAAATGGATTCTGAAAAAGCGGGGAATGCGCCGCGTTCTTCTGCCAGCTGGTGGGATGCATTGCGTCCTTCAGTCTGGATAAATTCCATGATTTTTTCGGCAAGTTTCAGCGCTTCTTCGGAATTATACGGAATTTCAAGGGCAAAAAGCATATCTGCAAAGCCCATGACGCCAAGGCCGATTTTGCGGTTTGTGCGGACTTTTTCGGCAATTTTTTCCAGAGGGAATTTGGAGGCGTCGATGACGTTGTCAAGAAAACGTACAGCCGTGAAAATAATGTCCCTGAGGCTTTCCCAGTCAATGGATTCCGTTTTGCTGCTTGATTTGTTGGCTGTTACAAATTTGGAAAGGTTGATGGAGCCCAAATTGCAGGCTTCAAAAGGAAGCAGCGGCTGTTCTCCGCAGGGGTTGGTGGATTCCATTTCGCCTTGGTTCGGCGTCGGATTGTCACGGTTTATGCGGTCAAGGAAAACAATGCCGGGATCACCGCTTTGCCATGCTTTGCTGACCAAAAGGTCAAAAACTTCCTTGGCGTTCAGCGTGCCTTTTACCGCATGGGAATGGGGGTCCACAAGATTATAATTTTCGCCCTTTTCCACGGCATCCATGAATTTTTCCGTAAGTGCCACGGAAAGGTTGAAGTTGATAAATTCTCCGTCCTGTTCTTTTGCACGGATAAATTCAAGAATATCAGGATGGTCTACGCGCAGTATGCCCATATTGGCGCCGCGGCGTGTGCCTCCTTGCTTGATTTGTTCCGTGGCCGTATTGAAAATACGCAGAAAAGAAACAGGGCCTGATGCCACGCCGCCTGTTGTGCCCACGCGGGATTCTTTGGAACGGATTTTGGTGAAGGAAAAGCCTGTTCCGCCTCCTGATTTATGAATCATGGCGGCATATTTTATGGCATCGAAAATTTCTTCAATGGAATCGCCCACAGGCAAAACAAAGCAGGCGGAAAGCTGGCCGAGGGGGGAGCCTGCGTTCATGAGTGTGGGGGAATTGGGCAGAAAATAGCCGTTTGTCATGATATGATAGAATTTTTCCGCCAATTTTTGAGGATTGCAGGTGGATTTTGCGTATTTTTCTTCTTCTTTGGCAATGGAAGATGCCACACGCCAAAACATGTCGGCGGCATTTTCCGTAACGTTTCCGTCATTGTCTTTATGGTAATAGCGTTTGGTCAGCACAAGTTCCGCATTGTTTGAAACTTGGACATCCGCCAAATTCTCCGGTCTGGTAATCATAATGGCAACCTTTTGAATATAATTTATTTTTTCAATATAGCATATTTTACGCAAAACTGCTATGGCAGAAAATCCTTATTCGGCGTACAATATATTGAAAAGAAACGATTTAAAAATTTTATTTTTAGGGCAAAAATCTGATAAATTAAATTATGTTCATTATAACAATATGTTGAATGTATTGCCATATTGCACTGAAAAGTGTAGAAAATCTGTATGAGAAGAAAACATGAGAAAAAAATCCGCAGATCCGTTCCTGTACCCATTCAGGATTTTTGCGCGGATCTGATAAAAAAATATGCGAAAAATCCTCATCAGGATATTTTAAGAGAGCTTTGGGATAACTGGGATATGGTGTGCCCGCAAGAAGTTTATTCTTTGGTGAAGCCTTTTGCGTATAAGGGAAAAACACTGTTTCTCGGAGCGGACAATCCTGTTGATCTGCAGGAAATACGCATGTATTATGCGGAAATTTTGGAACATGTGAATATTTTTCTTGATTCTTACGGATTGAACAATTATTTTGAAAAATTGGAATTTTCTCTTATTCAGGGAAAAAAGTCCCTGTTGGAACGGGAAAGCATGCCTGAGCATTTTCAGCGCTGTTTTCCGCCAAGGCCAAGGGAATACGGCGGAAAAATTGATTTTCACGGCAACAAGAGTCTTGAGCGCTGCTATGAAGCTTATTGTAACTGTTTGGATTTAGAAGAGAAATTGCAAAAAAAGGATTAAGCTCCTGATTTATTTTGAGATAAAAACAAGAAAAAATTTTTTTGCGTATAAGCTCTTATTTTGATATGGATATTTTTTATTTTTCAGAAAAATTGAGATATATTTAGAAAAATGAAGAAAAATAAAATTTATATTGTGGAAAAATAATTTTTATTTTTGTTGAAAAAATAATTGACTGCTCGTAAACCGTGTATTCTTCAATACTTTTCAAAAAGAATAAAAGACAAGTAAAAAATGTTATTTTATTGTTTTTATTGATATTTTTTATTAAAACATTTGTGGATAAGTTTCTGTTTGGCTTTGTGGATTTGTATTTTTATTCTGTTCGCTTTTTCCGTGGAAAGTGCATAATAAAGCCTGTATGGAAACGCTATGGACACAAATTCAATCACGGATGCGCGAAATATTGCCGGAAGCTGAGTATTCCGTATGGATTGCATCCTTGAAAGGGGAAGTTCAGTATAAAAACGAAATTCCCTGTCTTGTGCTGTATGCAAGAAATACCCATATTGCCAAATATCTTCGCAAGTATGCCGTTTATTTTCAGGAAGCTGCCGCGAAAGTTCTGAATTTTGAGAACAGTGCGCTTATTGATATAGAAATTGAAGCATTAAATACCAATGCGGGAGCCATTAAAAATTTTTCGGCAGAAGATGTGGCAAAAAGTTTAGAAACCGCTCCTTCTTTTTTGGCGTCAGGCACGAATGCCAATTCCCAGCTGCTTTTGCCTTTGCGGTTTAATTATGAACATTCCGTTGAATTTAAATATTCTTTTGATGATTTTATCGTAGGACCTTCCAATAAATTGGCCATGGCTGCCGCCGAAAACATTATTCAGCAAAATTCCATTACCAATATGCTGTTTCTGTCTTCCCGTTCAGGGCTCGGCAAAACGCATTTGGCTCAGGCTGTCGGCATGGCCATGCAGGAAAAAAAGGGCAAAATGCCCATGAATGTGGCCTATCTTACGGCTGAAGACTTTACTTCCCAGTTTATCCGCGCCAGCATGTCCAAGGATTTTGAAAGTTTTAAGCGCCGTTTCAGCGTGTGTGACATGCTTTTGCTTGAAGATGTGCACTTTTTCCACGGCAAGGACAAAACGCAGGAAATGGTTTTAAACATAATTAAATCTATTCACAGCCGCGGCGGAAAAGTTGTTTTGACAAGCTCTTTTGCACCGAAAGACATTATGGGCTTGGACAGTTATCTTGCTTCCCAGTTTCAGTCAGGCTTTGTTGCAAGCATTGAACGTCCCGATATGGAAACCCGTTTTCATATTTTGGTGGAAAAATCCAAGAAATTGGGTCTTGTTCTGCCTGAAAGCATTGCGGAACTTATGGCAAAACGCATTGATGCCGATGTCCGCATGCTGGAATCCTGCCTGCAGAACGTGGTATTCAGGGCAAAAGTTTTGGGAACTGCCATTACCGAAGATATTGTTTATGATGTAATCAGCCAAGTTTCCCATTCTCAGCCAGCGCTTGATCTGCCGAGCATTGTGGATTTGGTCTGCAAAGGCTTTGGGGTAACCAAGCAGCAGCTGGAGTCCAATTCCCGCTGTGCCAATTATGTGCTTGCCAGAAATTTGGCATTTTATCTGCTCAGAAAGCATACAGATATGACTTTGGAAGAAATCGGTCATGGGTTTAACCGCCGTCATTCCACGGTAATTAAAGGCATTTCTGCTTTGGAAAAAGAAGTTTCCAAGGAAAGCCATGTGGGCAGACAGCTCAGCGACTTTATCGAAAAAGTGGAAAAACGCTGCTGTCAAATCAAACAAAATTAATAAAAAAGCCACATGATGTGGCTTTTTTTGTGTCTGTAATTTGTTGAAATTAAAGAATTTCGTATCCGTCTTCGGTAATTCGCACCATGTATTCCCAGCGTATTCCGCCGTAATCGCCGTAGTAAAGGCCCGGTTCTGCGGTAACAATCATATTGGGCTGCAGAAGGCGGCTGCTGCGCGGTGAAAGACGGGGTTCTTCGTGGGTATCAAGACCTACGCCGTGTCCCAAAGAATGGTTAAATGCTTTTTCAGCGCCGTATTTTTCAAAAACTTCAACAGCTTTTAAATGCGCTTTGCTGCAGGGAAGTCCCGGTTTCAGGATTTTTATGGCTTCGCTTTGGGCTTCCTGAACCTGTTCCAGCATGGATTTGAAACGGGAGTCCGGATGTTCTCCGAACCAAAAAGTCCGTGTCTGGTCTGAGCAGTAGCTGCGGAAACGGGCTCCTGCATCAATCAGTATATGGCAGTTTTCGGTAATTTTCGCATCAGGGTCCGGAATATGGTGCGGTCTTGCCGCATGCTTGTTAATGGCCACAATGGGCGGAAAGCTGTTTTCCGTGGCTCCGTGCTTTCTGAAAAACATTTCAATTTCAAGTGCGATGTCGGCTTCGCTTTTGCCCTCTTTGAATGTGGAAGGCAGCCATGCAAACAGTTTATGGTTCAGTGCCGCGGATTCTTTTATGGCCTGAATTTCCCGTTCGTCTTTGATAAGGCGAAGTTCTTCAACAATGCCGTCCGCAGGTTCCAGTTCGAGTCCCTGACTTAAATTTTCGTAAAAATTATGGCTGACGATTTTGCTTTCAAAGCCGATTTTTCCCTGTACGCTGTCTTTTAAATATTTCCTCATGTCTTCGGTCTGATTGGAATAAATAAAAATATCCTCTTCATTCCAAAGGCTTTTGGCTGCTTCGTAAAAACGGGAGTCGGTAAACAAAATGTCTTTGCCGTTTTTTTGTACGAGAATATGGCCTGAACTTTCATTGCACTGGCCGTCGTGCAGTTCAAAGCCGGAAAGATAAAATCTGTTGGCGGGATAGCTGACAAGCAGGGCGTCTAAATGTTCTTCGGCCAGCTTTCTGCGTACTTGTTCCCGTCTGTTCTGATAGGTTGTTTTCATGTCAGTTTGTGCCGCTTTGGGAATTTTTTGGAAGGTTTTTGTGTTCTTTGATTATGTTATAGCCGTTTTGGGTCAGAGCTTTAGCCAGATATTCGGTCATGGCCACGGAGCGGTGACAGCCTCCTGTACAGCCTATGCCTATGCACAGGCGGTAGCGTCCTTCATTGTCATAATGGGGCAGGATTTTAAGAATAAAGCGCAAAAGTTCTTCTCTGAATTCACGGGCTTGTCCGTCTTTAAAAATATAGTCCGCAACTTCTTTGTTCAGCCCAGTAAATTGTTTGAGTTTCGGGTCAAAAAAAGGATTGGGCAGACAGCGCATGTCAAATACAAGGTCTGTATCCTTGGGTATGCCGAATTTATAACCGAAACTCATAATGGTTATCCACATGGAATGGCTGTTTTCCAGTGTTTTGGAAAAATGTTTCTGCAGGTATCGTCTTAAATCATGCAGGGAAAATTCAGAAGTGTTGATAATGAAATCCGCCAGCGAACGTACGCTTTGCAGGCGGTTTTTTTCTTCTTCCATGGCCGATTCAAGGGTATAGCCTTCCTGTTCCAATGGGTGGGGGCGTCTTGTGGAGGCATAGCGTTTTAAGATACTGTCTTTGTCGGCTTCAAGAAAAATAAGCGTGGTTTTTGGGCATTGCTGTTTAATTTTGCCGAGTACGGGAAGAAGTTCTTCGCTTGGATTGGTAAGATATTTGCGTTTAAGGTCAATGCCGAGCACAATGCCCCGAAAATGCCGCATATCAGGTTCATGGATAAGGCGGATGAATTCAGGCATAAGAGCTGCGGGAACGCCGTCAGCCGAAAAAAAGTTCATGTCTTCAAAAACCTGTGCGGCAGTGCTCATGCCGGCTCCTGAAAGCCCGGTCAGGATAATGATTTCTTTTTCGCTTTGCGTATTTTCCTGCATAGTCAATCCAACTCGGAAACACGGTTTTGCTCCGAAAAAAAAGGGAGCAGAATTTCTGCTCCCTGTATAGCTTAAATCGTTTTCTTATACAATAGGGTCAATAACGCCGAAATCACCGTTGTTTTTGCGGTAAATAACATTGATGCGGTCCAAATCGGCATTGATGAAAACCAAAACTTCTTTTTCGTTCTGCTGGAACTGCATAATGGCTTCGTCAATGTGCAGGGGTTTCGGCGCAAAGTTTTCCACGCCGTTTACCACTTGAACGCCGTCTTCTTCCACAACGTCATAGCTGTAAATATCAACATTGACGTCACGGGTTTTCTGGCGGCTGTGCAGCTTGTCGGAATTGCGGCGAACCTGAGAACTGATCTTGTCGCTGACCATATCAATGGTTGCGTACATATCTTTGGAAGATTCAGAAGCATTAATATTAAGACCTTCGCCTGTGAGGGTGATTTCTGCTTTATGGTGAATTTTGTCTACACTGAGAAGAACCTGCATGGAAAGGGCAGGGGATTTGCCTATAAAGCGTGCAATCTTTTCAAAACGGCGGCGTGCATATTTTTTAAGATGCTCGGAGGGTTCAAAGTTCTTGAAAGTAAATTCGATGTTCATAAAATGCCTCCTCAGGGAGCGAATTTCAGAAATATCTTTTCTGATCTTGATTTCAATATAGCTGTTTTTTTTTGCTTTGTCGATAGGATTTTTATAAAATTATGAAAAAGCATAAAAAAAAGACTTGCCTTTGCCGGCAAGCCTTTGAAAATATTTAAATTGTTTTTTAGAATTTTGCTTTAAAGGCATCGTATTCCGTCTGCAGGCTTTCCATGAGTTCTTTTACGGAAATAATGGATTTAATTCTGCTTACATTGGTTCCGCAAAATGCAAAGCCTTTTTCCAGATTGCCGCGCATGGCGGCGATAAGGGCGGCGGCAATGCAGTAAGGCGTTTATCTTGTTCGCAGGTGCTTACGCAGTGGAAAGCGCATGTTATGGGACGTTTTTTGCCTTCACGGACGGCCTCGATAAAACTGTTGAAAAGGGCGCGGCCGGGCATGCCGACAGGGCTTTTGATAATGGTGATGTCTTCTTCTTTTGCGTCTACAAAAGCCTGTTTGAATCTGATGTCCGCATCGCATTCGTCCGTGGCGACAAAACGTGTGCCCATTTGTACGCCTGATGCGCCGAGGTCCATGATTTTGGCAATGTCTTCACCGGTAAAAATACCGCCTCCCGCAATGACGGGAATGGATTTGCCGCTTCTGTCTTCCATGCTTTTGACAGTGTCAACCACTTCGGGGACAATGTGCTCAAGGCTGTGGTTGGGGTCGGTTATTTCTTCAAATTTATAGCCCAAATGGCCGCCGGCTTTAGGGCCTTCCACAACAAAGGCATCAGGCAGGAGACCTGTTTTGCTTTCCCATTTTTTGGCAATGATGCCTGCGGCGCGGGCGGAAGAAATAATGGGCACCAGTTTGGTTTTGAATTCTTCTTTTTTTTCTTCGCAGGTTTCCAGTAAAATTTTGGGCAGATCCATGGGCAGGCCAGCGCCTGAAAAAATGATGTTGGCACGGCTTTCAATGGAGGCTTTGACCATTTCTTTGAACGTGGTCAGAGCAACCATAATATTGACACCCAAAATGCCTTCGGGACTGAGTTCGCGCGCTTTGGCAATTTCGGTTTTTAAAGCTCTTACGTTGGCTTCAACGGGATTTTTGGCAATATCGGGCTCACGCATGCCGATCATGGCGCCGGCAATAACGCCTATGCCGCCTTGGTTGGCAACGGCTGAGGCGAGACCGGAAAGAGAAATGCCCACTCCCATTCCCCCTTGAACAATGGGGAGTTTTGCCACAAGTTCACCGATTTTAAGTGTTGGAAAAGACATGGTATACCTCTCTTCTTTTTTTTTGAACTAAATCAGTAAAAACATGTATATGATAATTAATGTATAAAATAAAATCAAGACATTTCTTAGAGTATTCGGACAGTTGTCAGAGTAAGGCCTTGTTTGATTAATTACATTAAAACAGAAAATTCTCCTTTGAACAGTGTTCCGAATCGGGTGGAACAGGCAAGATAGTCGCTTTCAAGATGGCTTACCAAAATTGTCTGCAAAGAGGTTTCGGCTATTTTATATTCCAGAAATTCTTTGATTTCCTGTTTGTTTCTCGGGTCAAGTCCTGAAAACGGTTCATCGAGCAGAAGCAGGGCAGGATTGCCGATGAGCGCACGGGCAAGCAGGACTTTGCGCGCCTGACCTGTGGACAGGGAACGGAACGGACGCTTAGCCAGATGGTTGAGATTGAGTTCATGAATAAGTTCACGGACTTTTTGTTCATTTTCCTGCGTTTTTTCCCCGTAAACGCCGATATTGCCGTTAATGCCTGCAAAAATAACGTCTTCCGTGCTGTCATTGAAGGTATAATGGGTTTGCAGGGCATCGGAAACAAAGTGGATTTTTTCTTTGATTTCGTCAAGCACTGTCAGTGCGCGGGGAGCGCTTTGCAGGCTCGGATACCAGTACCGTTTGACCGAACCTCCGTACGCGCAGGGCAAAAATCCCAAAATGCCTTTCAGCAGTGTGGATTTTCCCGATCCGTTGTGTCCTATGAGCGTCCATTGTTCTTTTGGTTTGATATGCCAGTCAACATGCTTGACGATTTCTGCATAGTCAAGGTAAATGCTTACGTTTTCAAGAATGATTTCCATTGCCTGTGTTTGGATTTTGTTTACATTCTTTGTGTCGGGCATTTTGTACTGCTCGGAAATTTTGACAAGTTCGCTCGGGTTATCGCTGTCAATCGGAATCAGTTTGCCCTGTTTCATTTCATAGCAGCGTTTGATATAGGGCGGCAGCGGAAAAATGTGCGTGGTGAGAACTATGGTGGGCTTGTGGTCCAGTTTGGCTGCAGCCAGTTTTTCCAAGGTTTGCCAGAACAGTTTTTGGGTTTTTTCGTCAAGGCCGTTCAAAGGTTCATCCAGCAGAATGACGGGACTTTTTTTCATCAGCGCCCTTGCAATGAGCATGATGCGCAGCTGTCCTTGGGAAAGTTTGTTGATTGGCGTATACAAAAGGTATTCGGCACCAAGCTGTTTTGCAATTTCAACGGCCTGCAGAACTTCTTCAGTGCTTGGTTCGCGGTAAAGAATATCGTCATTGCTGCATGCTGCCAAAATAATTTCAAGGCAGTTGACTTTGCAGTCCTGACGGGCGTAATAGTCCTGTTCTTTAGGGGAAATAATGGCGCAGAGCTCACGGGCTGACAGCGGGGAGTCACTGGGCACGCCGTTTTCATACCAGTAAATTTTTCCGCCGTTTTTGGGGCTTGGAAGTATTTCTCCCCGAATTGCCTGCAGGAAAGTGGATTTGCCTGCCCCGTTTTCACCGATTACGGCTATGTGTTCGCCTTGGTATAACGTGAAATTGATATGGTCAAGGGCAGGAACGGCTTCATTGTTTTCCGTATAATAGGTAAAGCTTAACTCTTTTGTTTCAATAAGTTTGTTCATGTTACAAAGCGGCAGAGCGGCGGATTTTGTTTTCAAAATAATTTTGTTCGGTGAAACCGTATTCTTTGGCGTAGGCATGAAGCTGCGGCAGGTTTTGGCCTATGGTGTTGACGCAGTGTCCGTCTGAGGCAAAGGTTACGGGAATTTCAATGTCTTTGGCGATTTCCATAAGCGTGCGGCAGGGATAAATTTCCGCACAGGGCTTGCGCAGGCCTGCGGAGGAAATTTCCATGCACATATTGTTTTCTTTGCAGGCAAGGAGAGCGTCTTCAGCCAGATTTTTATTGTTTTTTATCCATTCGCCGAAAGTGTCATTGCTGAATATTTTTATCAGGTCGGGGTGTGCAACGATATGGAAAAGTTTTGTTTCCGCCATTTTTATCATAGTTTTGTAATAGGCGGAATAAAATTTGTGCTTTTCTTGTTTGAGCAGACTGTTCCAGTGGGCTGCCTGATCGTCAAAGCCCCATTTTTTCAGAAAATGTATGCCTGCAATAATGTAGTCGAAGGGATATTTTTCCGCACATTCCTGCATAAATCCGAGTTCGTCTTCCAGCCAGTCAAGTTCCAGAGCCAGCAGGATTTTGCTTTCCGTGTGCTTTTGTTTAATGTCTTCCACTTCATTTAAATATTGGCGGTAATGTTTATTTAAATGTTCGCGGTATTCATTGGTGTAGTCATAGCCTAAGGGGCGCGGGGAATGTTCGCTGAAACCGTGTACGTCAAGGCCGATTTTCCGGCCTGCTTTGAACATTTCAAAAACGGTGCTGCTTCCGTGGCCGTAAGAAGTGTGGGTATGCAAATCAATCAGCATGGGAACTCACTTTAAAAGACAAGAGGTTATAGGAAATTTTTGTTCGGCAAAGTGCAGGAAAATTTTTGCGCATGCAGTGGCATCGGAAAGGGCCTGATGATGCTGCAGTTCTATATTCAATGCTTTGCAGACGCTGTCCAAACTGTTTTTTTCCAGATTTAAAAATTTTCTGCTGCCTTTCAGGGTGCAGTAAAAAGGAATTTCGGGAATTTGGATATGGCATGCTTCTGCCGTGCCGTACAAAACTCCCCGGTCAAATTGGGCATTATGGGCAATAAAAGCCTGCGTGCCCCGCAGAAATTCCGCAATGTCCTGCCATTGTTCGGCAAAAGTAGGCTGATTTTTGAGCATATCCCACGTAATGCCGTGAAAATAGGCATATTTTATCCATGAACGGGGCGGGCGGATTAAACGGTAAAAACTGTCGGCAATGCAGCTGTCGACGATTTTTACCAGTCCCACGGCGCAGGCGCTGTCTTTGCCGTTGTCTGCAGTTTCAAAGTCTATGGCGGTGTATATCATGACAATAAACCGGTGTTGCGGAGTTTTCTGACATCTCCCACACGAATGGTAATACGTTCTTTGTCAAAGTATTCCAAAACGGGAATAGCGTATTTTCTGGTCAGTCCTTTGGAAATTTCTTTGAAATCGCTTGGGCTCATATCTTGGTTTTCACGGTAAAAGCCAAGCATATTGTTTTGGATTTCGCTTATGACGCTTTGCAGGAAATACATGCCTTCGGTTATTTTGATAAGTTTTTGCTCCTGCATGAGCAGGCTGAGCACGGAAAGCAGTTCTTTCTGCGGTGCGCCGAATTTTTCGGCAAGTTCTTTCAGCAGGGGCGGATTTTGCGGATTATTCTGAAATTCCGCATATAAATCGCTTTTTAAATCTTTTTCATGGGATTTCAGCGAAATGGTATGGGAAGCAAGGCAGACTCCGTCTTCATTAATTATGATTTCTTTTTGTCTTGCCAGTTTGTCCAGCAGATAATGGGCAAGCTTGGGCATGCCGAACAAAGACAGGAGTGAGGCTTTGGGCATATATTGCTTGAGCGGTTCTTTTTGGTGGTATTCCTGAATTTTTGCCAGCATGAACTGTTCATTTTCAAGGGCGTAGCAGTCGGCAATATAGATTTTGTTTTCTTTGTCAAACAAAATGCACTGTTTCTGCGCCATGAGCTGCTGCAGAGTCTTTTCAAGGCTTTTTTCGTCCATATTGCAGAGAACAGTCAGTTTTTTATGGGAAATCCCTTGTTTTCCGCTCAGTTTCAATTGTTCGTACAAGGCTTGGTTTGCGTTTTTGGGGTCCAGAAAATTTTCTTCCAGCGTTAAAAACGTTTCGGGATTTTGTATGGATTTAATTTTGGGAAAATCAGGCAGGGGATTGAGAATGGAGGCGCCTGCCGCGGTCTGCAGGGGAGAAAAACTTCGCAGCACGCATTTGTCGCCGAAAATGCCGCATAAGGGTTCGGAAAAGCGTACTTCGCAAAGGCAGGTTTCATTCGGTTCCAGAATGTCCCTGTCCTTTAAATATAATTTTGCCATGACTTCCTTGGTGCCGTGGTGAAAATGGATTTCAGACCTGTGGCGCAGGCCCCTCGGTGAGGATTTAAGGCAGGAAAGCTTGATAAGCCACCGTTCAGAGGGAAAAAGCGTGTTCGGAAGCGCAATGGTATCGCCGCGGGCAATGTCGCTTACTTCCACGCCCGCAAGGTTTATGGATGTTCTGCTGCCGGCATGGGCTTTGTCCGTGCTTTGCCCGTGATTTTGGATTGAACGGATTTTGCTCGGCAGATTTTTGGGCATAATGCAAACTTCGTCGCCGACGTTTGCAGAGCCTGAAAGCAGCGTTCCCGTAATCAGGGTGCCGTGGCCTTTGAGGCTGAATACCCTGTCCACGGGCAGTCTGAAAATATTGTTTCTGCGTCTTGGCTGCAGCTGATAATTTTTATCGATGATTGCCTGTTTGAGTTCTTCAAGGCCTTCACCCGTATGGGAGGAAACCGCAAATATGGGGGCGTTTTCCAAAAACGTGCCTTGGACAAAGTCTTTAATGTCCTCTTTGGCAAGTTCCAGCATTTCCTCGTCCACGGTATCTTTTTTGGTCAGGGCAATCATGCCGTCACGGATATTCAGCAGGGAGCAGATTTCCAAATGTTCGCGGGTCTGGGGCATTACGCCTTCGTCTGCGGCAATGACAAGAAGGACAAAGTCTATGCCGCTGGCGCCCGCCACCATGTTTTTGACAAATTTTTCATGTCCCGGAACGTCAATAATGCCCATGCGCACTGACTGTCCGTTTTTTTCGGGCAGATCAAAATAAGCAAAGCCGAGTTCAATGGTGATGCCGCGTTTTTTTTCTTCTGCCAGCCTGTCGCACTGTATGCCCGTCAGAGCATGGACAAGCGTGGTTTTTCCGTGGTCGATGTGACCTGCAGTTCCCATTACTAATGCCATAACGCTACCTTACGTATTGGGGTATATTGATAAGGAGATTTGTGGTGAAAGAGGAAATCCTTTCCAAAATCCACGGAAAGGCAAAAATCAGAATGCCGAAAATTACGCAGAGTTTGGGGATAAAGGTCAGGGTTTGTTCCTGAATTTGGGTTGCCGCCTGTATGACGCTGACAATAATGCCAACGGCAAGGCCTGCCAGCAGCATGGGCAGGGCAAGGCTGAGGGTAAGTTCAATGGCGCTTCGCATAAAACCGATGACAAATTCCGGGCTCATAAAAAATCCTTAGAATAAAAAGCTGTTCACAAGGGAACCGATGATAAGGTTCCATCCGTCGACAATGACAAAAAGCAGGAGCTTGAACGGCATGGAAACCATCATGGGCGGCAGCATCATCATGCCCATGGCAAGCAGGACGCTGGATACGACCATGTCAACAATGAGGAATGGGATATAAATCAAAAAACCGATGCTGAAGGCTGTTTTCAGTTCGCTGATAACATAGGCTGCCGCCAGCATAATGGTGGGCACTTCGTCCTTGTTTTGGGGGGCGTCCATTTGGGCAATGGAATAGAAAAGGGACAAATCTTTTTCGCGGGTATGTTTAAACATGAAATTTCGCAGAGGAATTTCCGCTCTCTGCAGGGCTTCGTCAAAGCCTATCATTTCCTGCAGATAGGGCTGAAGGGCATTGTCGTTGATATCTTTTCCCACGGGATACATGATGACAACGCTCATAAAAATGGCCAGACTTGCCAGAATCTGAGTGGGCGGGATCTGCTGTATGCCCATAGCCTGACGCAGAAAATGGAAAACAATGATGATTCGGGTAAAGCTTGTCACTGTCATGGCGATTGCCGGCGCAAGGGAAAGGACAGTGAAAAGAAACAGTATTTCAAGGCTTAAGGATACGGCAGAAGGCTCTACCTCTCCGCCTGCCAATGTCATGGTAAAGGTAGGAATTTCCGCAAAAGACCGGAAAGGGATTAAGACAAAACTAAGCGTCAGTATTGTCTTCAGCGGGAGTTTGCCGCATAAGCTCTTCAAAGGATTCCGCATGGTTTATACCTGTTTTGGTGAGCAAATTGATATTTTTTTCCGTTACGCCGAGCACAAGCCTTTCATTAAGCACACGGACAATGAGTATGCTTTTGCCCTGCCCCAGCGGCAGCTGGCCTTCCAGATACATGCTGTCGCGCGGCAGAAGTTTCTGGCCGGGCAGAAATCTTCCGTTGCCGACTTTTCTGACCATTTTCAGCACATACCAGAAGAGGGCGAGAAGCAGAAGCATAATGCCTATGGCTTTGAAGTAATTTCCCCATGTAAAGGCAGGGATTTCTTCCGTCTGCTTTCGGTTGAATTCGGTTTTTGCATTTTGTTCCTGATGCAGTGCCGTATTGCCTGATTTTTCAGCATATTCCGATTTGGCTTCGGTCTGTGTTTTTATCGGTTCTGTTTTTTGTTCGGTCTGCTGTATCTGCTCGGCCGCGGCAAAGGCAGGAGTTTGGGAGAAGGTTCCGCAAAGCCCTGTCAGAAACAAAATTAAAAGAAGTTGTTGCATTGTTTTCATAGAAATTTTTTAACCTAAAAAAAAAGAGATAACAAGTATCTCTTTTAAGAAAAATTTTCAGCTGAGCTGGGTTATTCGTTCTATGGGGCTGATAATATCGGTCAGACGCACGCCGAATTTTTCGTTGACCACAACAGCTTCGCCGCGGGCAACCAATTTGCCGTTAACGAAAATTTCCAAGGGTTCGCCTGCCAGTTTGTTGAGTTCGACGACAGATCCCTGACCAAGCTGCAGCAGGTCTTTGATTAAAAGCCTTGTGCGTCCGAGTTCTGCGGACACGTCAAGAGGAATGTCCAGAATAAAATCAAGCTCCCGCTTTTGGTTGTCCTGAGGAGTTATTTTGGCTACATCGGTTAAATTTTTGTAT
>CALUWZ010000019.1 GCA_944324625.1 uncultured Mailhella sp.
CGGTCTCGGGTAATCCCCGCCCTGTCGTGGGTAATGGCGCGGTTGCTTCGGATAAGTCTATTAAAAAGAGTGGATTTGCCCACATTGGGGCGGCCCATCAAAACGATTTTATACATAAACACCTCATGGGGGTGAACAGTTGCAATTTAAGCTCAGCAGCAAATAATACGAACAATAAGCATAGCTTATTTTCCCTGCTTTGTCCATTCCTGCAGAATGCATAAAAAAAGGGGGCCTGCCCCTTTTTGTTTTCCGCTTGCAGTTTGTTATTTTTGAACATACCTTCTTTTTTGATTGTTCAGAAGCAAATATTTGCAGGTATAGTAATAATCATCGGAAAGCTGCCGCATAGTCCGAGCCAGTTCGGGAAATTCGTCTTTCAGGTTTTTGGCGTCGTCGCGGCTAACGTCGTACAGGAGGTCAAATTTTCCTTTCGGATCGTATATATTGGATAAATACACAAAATTATCCTTGTGCAGAATATTCAAACCCTCGCTTTCCGCCACATACACATAGTTTCCGAATGCCTCGTCAAGCGCCCTGCTGTACACATATTCGGTTTTGCCGTTTTCTTCCCTTTCTTCAAACTCACGGGGAATAAATGTTCCGTCAGGCAGTTTTTTGAGCATGGGACTGCCGAGCGTTGTATTCAAAAAGTCCACGCCCGCAATCTGTGCCGCCGTGGGAAAAATATCCGCCTGTGAATGCAGGGCTGGATTTACGCCCGCACGGACATATTTCGGACAATGGATAAAAAACGGAATATGCCAAAACTGGGAACGGGCAGACAAATACGACTTCGTCATCACCGCATTGCGTTCTGTCGTGCCGTGATCGCCGAACAGAATAAAAACTGTGTCTTCATACCAATCTGTTTTTTTCGCTTCCTCGAAAAAGCGCATAAGGGCATGATCCACAAAACGAAGCGCCTGATATTCTTCCGCACCCACAAAACCCCATGCATCCAGAATTTCTTTGGAAGGCACGGGTGCAGGCTTAAATCCGTCATTGTCGTCGGGAACAGTAAAAGGTCTGTGATATCCCGCAGTCTGAATAAATGCGATAAAAGGCTTTTTGCTTTCACTTAAAACCCCTGCGCTCTCTTTGAACAATGCCAAATCGGAAATGCCCCACACATCCACATTGGGAGCTTTCCAGTCGCTTTCTTCCAAAAGGTGCAGACCGTCAATATTGTTTTGGAACACGCCGCGGATATTGGCCCAGCTGGCACTGCCGCCTATCATGTAATACCGTTCATATCCTTTGAATTCATTGAAAATAATATGCTGATCCACCATCTTGGGATTGCGCGAAGAGGCCGTAGCCAAAAAGTTCACGTCCGCAATGCCCGTCAGCGTAGACAAAATGCCGCGCGCCGTGGTTCGGGCATTGGCATAAAAATTGGGATAATACAGGGAGGTTTTCAGCAGTTCTTCGGAAAACGGCGTGGTATTGAGGTCAAAACCGTCAGGATAGGCCGTATGATCCGCAAAATCCTGCTTTGCGCCGCTGCCGTGGGGCAGTGTGGTTTTCGGCGTTGTCCATGACTCCATCATAATGATAACCACATTAAGGGGCTTCTGCGGTTTTTGTCCTTCCGTATAACGGGAAAAATCCACAGCCTTATTGGCTTCGGGCACACCGACGATTTTTTTCATTCTGTCAAAAGCGGCAAAAGCGTACTTTTCATCAGGAATGATAAAATCCACTGCTTTTCTGGTATCATACAGGTTCTGGATGGGGTTTAACGCAATAAGGGCAATGCTTTTGTCCACGCTGAAATAAGCATTGCTCCAGCGAAGCGGAAAAAGGTTGGAACTTATTTGACCGTATCCCAATACGAACAAAGCCAAAAGCAGACAAAAACGCCAAAAAACCGCAAAAGACAAGGAAGAACTCGGCTCGGGTCCTTTGGGCTGTCTGCGCCTGCGCACGGGAAAGGGCACATGCTTTTGATACATTCTGTTCCAAAAATACCAGTACCCTGCCAGCACTGCGGCAAACGCCAAAGCAATGCGCACTACAGGATAGGACTGCCAAACCATGGCAAAACCGATGTCCGCTTCCTTTGTCAGATCCAAAAGCGTCAGGTCAACACGCTGATTCAGATAGAAATAAACTATGAAATCAACAACATAAACAAGCAGCATGGCAAAAAACAAAGCGGACTGCACAAAAAGGACAATGCCCCTGAACAGCCTGCTTTTTGTCAGCATACGCTCAAGCGGCGGAATTATCAGACAAAGGCAGGGAATTAAAATCAAAAAGACCACATAGCGGGCATCAAATTTCAGCCCGATATACAAAGCTTCCAAAATGGCGTCATGATCGGTAATCTGAGGATAAACAAAATAAAACAGCACCAAGCGGAATACAAAAAATAACGCCAGATGAGCCAAAAACAGCAATGCCATAAAAGAGGCAGGGGAAAATTTTCTGAGCATGTTACAATTCCTGTCTGTACTGCAAGGATTGGCGGAGCGTTTCCTTATCCATGAATTTCACTTCCGCGCCAAGGGGAATGCCTTGGGCAAGACGGGTCACTTTTATCTGCGGATAACGGGCAGACACTTTTTCGCGTACGTAAACCGCCGTGGCTTCCGCTTCCGCCGTGGCGCCGAGTGCCAAAATAAGCTCCTGCACCTCTCCCCGCTCCAGCCTCTGCATGAGCCTGTCCATTTCCAGATAATCGGCACTGCGGCTGTCCAAGGGAGAAAGAAGTCCGCCGAGAATAAAATATTTGCCTTTAAAAAATCCGCCTTCTTCCAAGGTCAGCAGGCTGTCCCACTCGGAAACAAGACACAGCACGGCATCGGAGCGCAGAGGATCGGAACAGACAGAACAGGGGTCGGTATCGGAAAGGGCGCCGCACTCGCCGCATAAATGCAGGCTGCTGCGCAGTTCGTAAATATTTTTGCCAAGACGCATGGTTTCGGCTTCAGGCCACTTGAGCAGGGTCATGGCCGCGCGCATGGCGGATTTCGGACCGAGTCCCGGCAGGCGGGCGATCTGATCCACAAGAATTTTTAGGGGTTCGGGTATTCTTTGCATGACATTCCTTTATTTTAATGGAGAAAAAACAGGATGCTCCGGCAGATTTTCACTGAAGCAGAGCACAAAAGTGCCGGCGTATGCATTGCCTTTATACACTTCCAAACGGTATTGCCTGCCGAATGTATCCAGAGAAAAACGTTCCTGAAAATCTTTTCTGTAAATTGTTATATTGCTTTCGTCGCCCCTCGGGCCATTGCCGACCACGGCACCTATGGCATTAAGCCTGCAGCCTTTTTGCGGAAGCACTTTCACATGCTTTTCAACATAAAGCACATCCCCGAAAGAAGCGAAATATTTTTTTCCGTCAAGTTCCACATGCATACCTTCAAGCGACGTGTCAAGCTCCAGCCATTCCACTTTAAAATTAGTCAGTCTGTTGTTTCCGTAATGAACCTGCATGCGGTTTTTATCTGCCACGGCCGTCATAATAGGACTGTTGCCCCTGACTTCGTATTCCTTCTGCATGGGAAAGACACCAAGCTGGGGACGGCGTATGTCGTCAAGAGGCAAAACAAGGCGGTTTCCCATAAATCCCAAATACATGTCAGTATTCAGAACCTTGCGTATGCCCTCGGCGGAAAGCTCAAAATCGCGTACAAACGAAATCCCCGCTTCTGCCAAAAACGCCTCAACGGCATGCAGATGATAATATACGCGGCCCGGCACATTGATATTTTTTGTGGCCTCTATCCCAAACGCGGGCTTGCCCTGGCCTATGGCAAACCATGTCAGGGATTTTTCCATTTCCTTGTCGCCCTTGGCCGTTTCCGTATTTTTCAGATGATAGGAATGACCGTCGGCAAGCAGATTTTCATTGACTTTTGCCACCACGTTTCTGCCGATTTCTTCCAAATTGCCGAAACGGGCATTTTCGCAGACTTCCTGATCAATAATCACGGAATTGCCCCAGCGTTTGGGATTTTGCCATTCATTGACATAGGTCGGATGATAAAACCCGCCGCCGTCGTGCAGATTTAAAATCAAATCCACTTCAGGCGAACGGATAAGTTCCTGCACGCGCCTGACGGCATGATAATCGGGATCGTCTTTGCTGATTTTGGCAAATTTCCTGTTCATGTCGCCGAAAGAGCCGCGGTTTCTGTTGATAATGGAAAGAAAATTCAGATTCGGGATAATGGTTACGAAACCGTTTTTAAACTCATAATGCGTGCCGAGAAGCGCGGCAGCGGAAAATCCGCCCGGCTCATCGCCCTGTATGCCGCCGATAATAAGAACATGCGGAACGTTTTCCCCGTCCTCTGCCTGTCCGCCAAGCCGCAGAACCGTAAAATCCAAGGGATGAGCAAAACTTTTTTCCGCACAGGCAAAAAAGCACAGCAAAAAAGCAATGGCCGTAAAAATGAAATTTTTGTTCACAAATTGTCCTGACGAGTGAAATAATAAGGCATATTATCCTTTAAAATAACAAGGCGCAAGCTTCAGATAGCCGCCGAAATAAATTCCGTCTTTCCGGACATCGGCTGTGACGGCATAAATTTCCACTCCCTGCGCATAGGCCTGCAGAAGTTTGCGGGCATACTCGGGGTCAATGAATTCCGCAGGCATGAAACATGCCGCGTCCGTTCTCTGCACCACATAAAACATCACAGCCCGCTCCCCTTCCGCCTTCAGGCGCATAAGGGTTTCCAAATGCTTCTGCCCGCGTTCGCTCACGGCATCGGGAAAGCAGGCGGCATCATATTCCGTCATGGAAACATTTTTGCATTCAATCCACAGTTTCGGGCTGTTTTCCTCGTTATAACAGCAGGCATCCAAACGGCTTTCCCCGTTTTTGGCTTCCATTTTTATATGGGCATAATCCTTGGCAAAGGGCAGAAGACCGTAATCATAATCTTTGTTCAGATAAAAAAGTTCCTGCAGAAACCTGTTCGGCACGGACGTATTCACCCCGAGCCACAAAGGCTTTTCCCCTTCCCCGTTTAAATTAATCGCTTCAAGGGTACAGGCAAGCTTCCGCTTCGGATTGTCTGACTTTGAAAGCAAAATCCTGCGGCCTTTTTTGATAAGCCCCATCATGGAACCCGTATTGTTGGTATGGGCAAAATCATAAGAACACGTGCCCGATTCAATTTCGGACAGCGGCGTTTCCGATTCCGCAAACTTGATGAAAAAACGGCGTTCGCGGCCGATAAGCTTCGCTTCCAGAAGTTCCTGACCGAAGGACAAAACTTTTAATGCCATATTTTCTCCGTGCCTATTGCCCCTCGGCGGCTTTTTCACGGCAATGACTCATCAGCACAGTGAAAACACCGTCAATATCAAGATCGGAAGTATCCACGATCACGGCATCTTTGTGGGGAACAAGGGGATCAACAGCCCTGTTTCTGTCCTGTTCGTCGCGGGCGATGATATTTGCCAAAATGCTGTCATATCCTTCATTTTGCCCTTTGGCGGAAAGTTCGTCAAAACGGCGTTTTGCCCGGACTTCGGGACGGGCGTCAAGGAAAAATTTTACGGACGCATCGGGAAATACCGCCGTACCCATATCCCTGCCCTCTGCCACCAGAGAAATGTTTCTGCCTATCTCTTTCTGGAATTTTTGCAGGGCTCTGCGTGCTTCGGGCAGTTTTCCCATAAGCGAGGCCAGACGGCCGGCTTTTTCGGTACGGATTTCTTCGCCGATTTTTTCGCCGTTGCAGTAAAGAACATAGTCATCCCCTTCTTTTTTCAGGGCATAGGAATACTTGGCAAATTCTTCCTGCATTTTTTTGTCCGACATGTCGGCAATGCCCGCTCCCACGCGAAGTCCCAGACTGCGGTACATGGCTCCCGTATCCAGATAGGCAATGCCGAGTTCTTTGGCAAGCTTTTTGGCAAGCGTGCTTTTGCCGACGCCCGCAGGCCCGTCCACGGTCACGATAAAATTTCCCTTTCCGAAAAGCTCGCGCAGTGCAGAAAGAAATTCGTCATTTTCTTCCGCCGTTCCCACGGAAACACGCACCAAATGCCCAAGCCCGTAACTGGACAAGGCGCGGACAATAATGCCTTTTTCAAGCAGTTTTTGACAAAGCTCCTTGGCAGTCAGGCCCTTGGGCTCAAACATGATAAAATTGGACCATGAGGGATATACGGCAAAGCCGAGCCGTTCCAGTTCCAAAGACAGGCGTTTCCTCTCCTTCACGGTATGGCTTACGGTCATCTGCTTAAACTCTTCGTCGGCCAAAGCGCAGATTCCTGCCTCCTGAGCAAGGATATTGACGGAAAAAGGCAGGCGTATGCGCCACATGTAATCCGCCACGTTTTCAGGCAGGAAAATATAGCCGAGCCGCATGCCCGCAAGGCCGTAAACCTTGGAAAACGTGCGCATTACCGCAAGATTGGAAAGGTCTGCAAGTTCACCCAGCATGGAACAGTCTTCTTCGCTTCCCGCAAATTCAATATACGCCTCGTCCACAACCAAAAGACAGGATTTGGGCAGGCTGCGGGCAAAAGCAAGCAGTTCTCCTTTGTCGGCAAGGCGTCCGCTTGGATTGTCCGGGCTTGTCACAAAGCAAAGGGCGGTATTTTCATCCACAAGGCTGCGCAGGGCATTAAAATCAAAAGAAAAATCTTCCCTGAGGGGCGTGCTGCGCATTTCGCAGTTCTGCACTTTTGCCTGCGTGGAATATAAGCCGAAACAAGGATTAAACATGACGGCATTGTGCTTTCCGGGTATGGTCAGGGTTCGGAAAAGCAGGTCGATGATTTCATCGGAACCGTTGCCCGCAAAAATTTGTTTTTCCGTCAGGAACGGATATTTTTTATGGTAATATTCAAAAAGAGCACGAATTAAACGGGGATTTCCCGACTGCGGATAACGGAACGCATTAACGGCCTCCTGCCTGATTTTGTCCGTGACAAGCTTGGAGCAGCCGAAAGGATTTTCGTTGCTTGCCATTTTAATGACGTGGGAAAGACCGTATTTTTCCTTGATTTCGTCAATGGACAGGCCGGCCTCATAAGGCTTGAACGATTTAATGTGTTCGCAAACCGAAATATGATTTTTTTCTGCAGACATGAAAAACCCCAAAGAAACAAGAGAGCTTTGACCGAAGCCAAAGCCCTCTGAAAAAAATTATCGGAAAAATTATGCTTTCGGACGGATGGTCAATACCGGAATGGGAGAGTTTTTAACAACTTTTTCTGCAACGGAACCGAAGAGCATGCGGTCAATGCCGGTTCTGCCGTGCGTGCCCATAACGATAAGGTCGGCGCCTTCCCTGTCGGCGCAGGCAAGAATTTCTTCAGCGGCATAGCCGATAACGATATCGGAACTTACATTAATGCCTGAAAAATTTTCTTTCATGAATTGTTCCATGGTGGCTTTGGCACCGTCCACGATTTCGCTTACAAAGCTGTCAATGGAGTTGGGCGGAACATGGAAGCCCGTATATTGAGTCATGGTAGGCGCAACATAAATAGCGATAACAGAAGCATCTGAAAGTTTTGCAAGCATGCTTGCATAAGAGGCAACTTCCTTGCTGTGTTCGGCTAAATCCAATGCACAAATAATTTTCTTAAAAGATGCCATAAAAATTCTCCTTCCGGATTTAAAGTTATTAATACTTCTTGACTTTATAATAGGTATTTTTTTCCGCATGCACAAGCAATTTATTTAAATTTTTGCAAAAAAAAATTCATTGGGGAAAAAATTACATGGTTTTAACAGGTTATGCCAAAACTATTTAAAACATTAACTATATTAAATAAATATGTTAGAAAAAGTCTAGACTTTTTGGCAAGACTTTTGCATAAAGCGTTGCAACCAAGAAATAACACTATACTTTTTGCCCCGTGCACGGTATAGTTTTTCATGGACTGCGTTGGGGGACAGCCTCGTCCCCACGGGCGGCGCCCAAGGTTCAGACCGCAGAGCAAAGCCCAAGGAGTGAAATATGAAGATTAACTCAGAACTGGAAAGAATTCTTCGTGCCGAACAGCAGGCCCACCCTGCCGTTCAAAAAAGCACTGACAGCTCCGCCGCTTTTGACAATGTTCTGCAAACGGCATTGCAAAAGCCTGACGCAAATTCCGAAAAGGGCACGTTTCTTCCCGTAACCGCCTACAATGCCGATTTGCTCGCCATGCAGCAAATGCAGGCAAATGCCGTTCAGGCAAGCGCACCGCAGGCCGTTTCCCAAGCCGAAGAAACATATTCCGTTCAGGCACTTTTGTCTGATATCGAAAATTCCCTTTCAGGCCTTGATGCCTACACCAAGAGCCTGCACAATCTCGGAACCGGTTCCGATTTGAAGCAGGCATGGCAGAACCTTTCGGCTTTCAGCCAAAGCGTGGGCAGCCTGCGTCAGAATTATGCAGGTCTTTCTCAACAGGATTCTTCATTGGATGCCATGATTAATGATTTGGAAATCATGGCAGTTACAGAAACGTATAAGTTTAACCGCGGTGATTACAGTCTGTAATTTTTCTCCAAACAGAAAAAAGGAAGTCCGAGGACTTCCTTTTTTTGTTTAATCGGCAATTTTTTCTTTTCAACAAACGGGATTTATTATAAAATCCAGCCGAAACAACGATACTGCACTATGCGAAATCCCAAAAACTGAGAGAAAAATGGACAGAACACAAATCGGTAATTTTACCCTTCAAGCCACTGACGAAAATGCCCGTGCAGGCCTTCTGCAGACAGCCCACGGAACCATAGAAACCCCTATTTTCATGCCCGTAGGCACTGTGGGCAGCGTAAAAGCCATTGCGCCCGACGACCTAGAAAACATCGGCGCCCAAATCATTCTCGGCAATACCTATCATTTGTACCTGCGGCCCAATGACGAACTTGTGGCGCGCAGGGGCGGCCTGCATAAATTTATTGCATGGGACAAACCCATTTTAACGGACAGCGGCGGCTTTCAGGTCTTCAGCTTAAGTTCCCTGCGCAAAATGACCGACGAACACGTGGAGTTCCGCTCCCACCTTGACGGCTCCAAACACATTTTTTCGCCCGAAAAAGTCATTTCCATCCAGCGCAATCTGAATTCGGACATCATGATGCAGCTTGACGAGTGCATAGGCTACGGCGCTTCGGAAAAAGACGCCCTGAAAGCCGTGGAACGGAGCACAGCATGGGCTAAACGCTGCCGTGACGCCTACCCTCCGCATTTGGTCAACGAAATGCCCAAAGACGAAAACGCCGTGGGCGAACATTCACGGGGCAATCTTCTTTTCGGCATCGTGCAGGGCGAAACCTATCCCCACCTCAGGGAGATGAGCGCCAAATCCCTTATGGACATCGGCATGGAAGGCTATGCCATAGGCGGTCTCGCCGTGGGCGAGCCGAAACATAAAATGGTGAAAATCATCAGCCACCTGAACCCCATACTGCCAAGCACAAAACCCCGTTATCTCATGGGCGTGGGCACACCCTTGGACATTCTGTACGGCATTGAAAACGGCGTGGACATGTTCGACTGCGTTCTTCCCACACGAAACGCCCGCAACGGCACGCTGTACACCCACAACGGCAAAATCAACATCAAGCGCAAAGAATTTGCCGAAGACGACAGCCCCCTTGACGAACACTGCAGCTGCTACACCTGCAGAACCTTTTCAAAAGCCTATCTGCGCCACCTGTACGTCAGTCAGGAAATTCTGTCCTTCCGCTTAAATTCCCTGCATAACCTGACCTTCTTCCTGAACCTTGTCAAAGGAGCAAGAAAAGCCATTTTTGAAGGCAGATTCAAAGAATACAAAGCCCATTTTGAAAAAGCCTATGCCGACGAAAACGAAAAATTTCTTATGGAAGATTAATAAAACCTACAAAAAATAACCGAGAGCAAACGGAAAAAACATGTATACGCCAAGCAAAGAAGAACTGCAGAAACTTATTGAAGAAAAAGATATTGTCAGCAAATATTTTGAAATACGCGTGGAAGAATTTGACGCACAATATGCCTCCTGTTCCATGCCGCTGACCGAAAAACACAGAAACCCCCTCGGCATAGCCCACGGCGGAGCCATTTTCAGCCTTGCGGACATGTGCTTTGTAACAGCCTGCCATGCCGCGGGACGCTGCTGCGTAAACAGCCAGACTTCCCTGTCTTTTCTGAATAAAGGCGTTGGGGACAGACTGTATGCCAAAGCAAGCCTGCTCAAAGGCGGCTCCAAAATGGTCGTTTACCAAATGGCCGTAACAGACAGCCAAAATACGCTTGTGGCCCACGGTCAGATCACGGGCTATTGCCTCGGCACCGTGGAAGAACTCATGGAAAAAGAACGCCTGTCCGAACAAAACAATAAAGAAGCATAACATGACCAGTCAAAAAGATACCATAGCGGCCATTGCCACGGGAGCGTCAGCAGGAGGCCTCGGCGTTATCCGCATTTCAGGGCCGAAGGCAAAAGAAATTCTCGGCACTGTCTTCCGATCCCGCAAAAGCGGTGAAAACTTTTCCTTCAAGCCCCGCTATATGCATTACGGCTCCTTTGTCTGCAAAAAGCACGGAGAAAGCCTGATTATGGACGAGGTGCTTGCCGTCTATTTTCCCGCCCCGCATTCCTACACCGGCGAAGACGTGGCGGAAATCCACGCCCACGGCAGCAGCATTTTGCTGCATGCCATGCTGGAATACCTGCTCAGCCTTGGAATACGGCAGGCCGAAGCTGGCGAATTTACCAAACGGGCATTTTTGAACGGCCGCATGGATTTGTCCCAAGCAGAAGCCGTGGCGGAAATCATTGCCGCACCGAGCATGGAAGGCCTGCGCCTTGCCGCCTCCAAGCTTCACGGCAGCCTCGGAAAACGCATTGAAGAACTGCGCACGCAGATCGAATACATACGCAGAAGACTGTGCCTTGCCATAGATTTTCCCGAAGAAGAAGGCGAATGCCTGCCCCATGACGAATTTCACAGCCTTGTCAGCACCCTGCAGGACAATATCATGGCGCTCATTAATGCCTATGACAGGGCAAAACCGTGGCAGGAAGGCGCTCTGGTTGTTTTGGCAGGCCAAGTCAATGCGGGAAAATCCAGTCTGATGAATGCTCTTTTGGGGCGGGAACGCGCCATAGTCACCGATCAGGCAGGCACTACCCGCGACTATCTGGAAGAAACAAGCTTTCTGGCAGGCCTTCCCGTCCGCCTCACCGACACGGCAGGCCTTCGGGAAATGGCATGGATTATGGAGCATTACCACAATACTTCCGCCTATTTTGACGAAGAACGCACCAAGGAAATCATTGCCTCCCTGCAGAACAATGCGCTGAAAGGGGAAAATACCCCCATCAACCCCATTGAAGCGGAAGGCATCTGCCGTTCCCTTTCCCTCATGGAAAAAGCGGACATTGTTTTTCTGGTTTTTGACGGAAACGGCATTTTGGAAGAAACAGGCAAAGACCTTGAAAAAATATGCCGCCACATGCAGGCCGAACTTTCCCTTCTTCCCGAGCACAGCAAAACAATCTGCATTTGGAACAAGGCTGACCTTGCTCCCCTGACCCGAGAAGAAGCGGCGAAACTGGAAGAAATGCTGGGCCATGCCCTCATCTGCCTGTCCGTGCGGGAAAAGAAAGAAGGCGGTTATTTCCGCCAAAGCATAGACGACCTTGCAAAAAAAGCCTGTTCCATGCTTATTAAAAGCGACGGTCCGAAAAACGAAATCGCCCCCAACCGCCGTCAGGCCCTTCTGCTGCAGAAAGCCCACGACGAACTTGCCGTTCTGCACACGGAAATAGACATACTTCCGCCAGACATAACGGCCATACGGCTTGAAAGCGCCGCGGCGTTCCTTTCCGCCATTACGGGGCTCTGCAGCGTGGACGAAACATTCAACGCCATTTTTGAAGAATTCTGCATCGGCAAATAGAAAAAATTTTTTCTGCCTTAATAACTAATGCATTTATTTTAAAATTAAGCTATACTTCTTTCCTGATATTGCCAAAATATCAAAGATGATTATCTTATTCCTACCGTTTGGTAAATTCTCATTTGGAGGCTTGAATGCTTACCTCTATTGCTTATGCCGCAGCCGGAAACCCCGGCGGAGCGCCTGCAGACGCAGGCGGAATGTTTGCTTCATTCGTACCCCTTATTCTGATGTTTGTCGTGTTCTATTTCCTGCTGATCCGTCCTCAGCAAAAAAGAGCAAAACAACACAAAGAAATGCTTAATGCCCTCAAAAAAGGCGATTATGTCATTACCACCGGCGGTCTTCTCGGCCGTATCGTTGAAGTTAACGGCGACATCTTCACCATTGACCTCGGCGAAACCAAAGTCCGCACTCCCCGTTCCTACGTAAGCGGAACCTATGACCCTAAACATTTGGATAAAGTTTCTGAAGAAAACAATCCCGACAAATAATAAACAAACTTGCCTCTCCTCTCTGCAGGAGAGGTTTCTTTGTTTCAGAACGCCATTTTAATTTGGGACATTTCATGAAATCAGTAAAATTCCGTTTATTCCTGTCCGTTGTCATTCTCGCGGCAGGACTTTGTTATTCCCTGCCCAATATTCCTGCCATAGGAAACAGTTTTCTGCAGGGCATTTTGCCAAGCCAGCGCATCAATCTCGGCCTTGACCTCAAGGGCGGCATGAACCTCACCCTCGGCGTTGACGTGGAAAAAGCCATTGAAAATACCCTCTCCATTATGGGACAAGGCATTCGGGAACGTATTATTTCCGAAGGCTACAGCATTCTGCGTCCGCGCATGGCAGACGGAGAACTGGAAATCGTTGTCCCCAAAAAGGAAAACGCTGCCGCCATCAGGGACATCATACAAAAATGGTATCCCAACATGCAGCTTGTTGCCGAAAATGCTTATAATGCAGGGTCTGCCCAAGGACTCAGCTTGAAATACGTGCTTACGGACGCCGCCCGAAAAGAAGCGGAAAACCTTACCCTTGACCAAGTTGTCCGCACAATCAGAAACCGTATCGACCAATTCGGCGTGGCAGAACCCGATATCCGAAAACAGTCCAACAATCAGGTTCAGGTGCAGCTGCCCGGCCTTACGGATACGGCCCGCGCCATTCAGATTGTCGGCCAGACCGCCCATCTTGAATTCCGCCTTGTGCGTGACGACGTAAATCCGTCAAGCATGGTTCTTCCCGCAGGAACATCACGTTTCCCCATGCTGGACAGACAGGGCGGCGAGTCCACCATTATCCTTGACAATGAAGTTCTGCTCACAGGCGCAGACATTGCCAACGCACGCCCCTCCTTCGACCAGTTCGGCTCTGCCTACGTTTCCCTGAAATTCAGTCCGCAGGGCGCCGTAACCTTTGAAAAAATCACGGGCGACAACATCAAGAAACGCCTTGCCATCGTGCTTGACGGCGAAGTATATTCCGCTCCCGTCATCCAAGACAGAATCGCAGGCGGCGAAGCCAGCATCAGCGGCGATTTCACAACTGACCAAGCCAATGACCTTGCCGTTGTTCTGCGTGCGGGCTCTCTTCCCGCTCCGGTCAGCATTTTGGAAGAACGCACGGTCGGCCCTTCCCTCGGTCAGGAATCCATTGACAGCGGCGTGCTCGCATCCGTTGTGGGTGCAGTGCTCGTTCTCGGCATGATGCCCCTGTTCTACAGTTTTTCAGGCCTTGTGGCCGACATTCTGCTAGTGGGCACGCTTTCCCTTATGTTTGCGGGGCTTTCCATGTTCGGCGCAACCCTCACCCTGCCCGGCATTGCGGGCGTCGTCCTGACAATAGGCATGGCGGTTGACGCCAACGTGCTTATTTTTGAACGCATACGCGAAGAACTGCGGCTCGGCATGAGCACTGCGGAAGCCATTTATGCAGGTTTCAGCAGGGCAAGCATTTCCATTATCGACTCAAACCTTACCACCATTATTGCCGCCATTATCCTGTACCAGTTCGGCACGGGCCCCATACGCGGCTTTGCGGTAACCCTGAGCCTCGGCATTATCGCCTCAATGTTTACGTCCGTTTTTGTCTGCCGCGCCATTTTTGAATGGTGGTCTGAACGAAACCCCGACAAAACCCTGAGCGTCTAGGAGAACATCATGCCTATCCAGCTTATCAAAGAAAATGTCAATATTGATTTTGTCGGTTACAGAAAAATAGCCTATATTCTTACCTCTCTGGTTATTCTTATAGGTCTTGCCGCCATTATTATGAACAAAGGCCTCAGCTACGGCGTTGACTTTGCAGGCGGCGTCATGGTGCAGATCGAGTTCAAAAACGAAGTAAGCGACAATGACGTAAAAACTGCCCTCAAAGATATAGAAATGCCCGGACTGACCGTGCAGAAAATAGGTACGGACAATCACCATTATCTGCTGCGTTTCAGTGCCTCCGAACAGGGACATAAAAACCTGCGCGCGGATCTGACTGCCGCCCTTGAACAAAGCTTTGCGGACAATGAAGTCAGCATTACCCGTCTTGAAATGGTCGGCCCGAAGGTCGGCTCCGAACTGCGCGACATGGCCATTGAAGCGGTGTTTTACTCCATTTTGCTGATTACAGTGTATATTTCAGGCCGTTTTGAACACAGCTGGTTCACGGCCGCAGGCATTGCCGTGCTCCTTTGGGGCATAATCTTCATCATGGATTTTCTGGCAAGCCGTTTCGGCATTGTGCTGTTCAACAAAATGTACGCAATATGCATAGCCCTTGCGGTAACGCTGATTCTGTCGTGGAAAGTCAAGCTCAATTATTCTTTGGGCGCACTGCTTTCCCTTATCCACGACGTTGTGGTAACCCTCGGCCTGCTGACCCTTATGGGCAAGGAAATCGACCTTAACGTCATTGCCGCGCTGCTGACTCTTGTGGGCTATTCCCTCAACGATACCATTATCGTGTATGACCGCATACGCGAAAACATTTCCGCAGTCAGCAAAAAAGAACACAAACCTACCATGGGCGAAATCATTAACCTGAGTGCCAACCAAACCTTGGCCCGTACGCTGATGACATCCTTAACTACGCTGGTTGCCTGCCTCAGCCTCTATCTTTTGGGCGGAAGCGTTATCAATGATTTTGCCCTGACCATGCTTATCGGCATTTTGGTCGGCTCTTATTCTTCCATTTTTGTGGCAAGCCCCATTCTTATGGCTTTCGGTGACATTGATTTGTATATCAGTCAGCAGGCCACCCATGAAGAATACGAAAAACCCGGTGCCCACGGCATGGTATAAGGTTTTTAATATTGCAAAAGAAAAGCCCCGATCCTTCGGGGCTTTTTTTATTCCGTTCCTTACCATATACAACAATCTGCAGGACTGTATGCCGCTGTTTTCAGATTGCCGCCCGAAATCACTTGCCATGACAGAACCGTTTGCCTTCAGCAATATTAAAAAACGGTATGCCCTTGCAAAATATTCCCCTGCATAAAATTCTGCCGAACATATAATCAGCACTGCGCCGCCTGCATGAACATGGATTTATAACCTGAAAAAAAGACCTGCTCAAAAAGCAGGCCTTATTCAAATTCCGTTATTTCAGATGTATGTCTGTATCGGATTTTTTGTCTTTATCCACAGGGAAAAATGACAGCTGCACAAGCCTGTCATCATGCACTGCCCCGTTTTCCTTGGCTTCCGCCTGACGGGATTTTACGGAATAATCGAGCATGATATCAAGTCCGACTTTCTCTTCTTTTTCCTTTTTCTTTCGGCGCATTTTCTTCTTGTGTCTGTCGGCGCTGCCGTTTTCTTCCGTTTCCCCGAGCACCAGCTTGTCAAAATGTTCCTCCTGCCTTGTTACCAGCATATCTTGGGACAAATCAATAATGACAGGCTGTTCCGCCCAAACGGACTCATTTTCGGGCAAAATTTCATCCCTATCCTTTATTCCGTCAGACGTCAAATCAGAAAGTTCAATATCCAAACCTGTCCGGCTGTTTTGTGAAAGTGATTTTTCCGAAGTTAATTCGGAAATTTCAGTTTCTCCCAGACTGTCTTCACTGTTTTGCGCTTGGTCAGCCGTACCGAAAGCCGCAGGCTGTTCTTCCTCTTGCAGGGTAACAAGCCCTGACTGCACAAAAACAGACTGCTCGGAAATTTCTTCCGCCGGCTCGGCAGCTTCCACAGCATTCTGAACGCCAAGAGGCGGCAAATCCTCGTCAGGGTTTGCCGTGTATTCGTTTTCAACAGGCAGAAAATGCAGAGAAAAAATTTCTGCCTTATCCGCCGCAGCTTCC
>CALUWZ010000020.1 GCA_944324625.1 uncultured Mailhella sp.
TAGTGGAGAAGGGCCAAAGCGCAGAAGAAAACCACGTATCCAAAACATCGGGGTCCTGCTCCAGATGATTTTTTCCGCATTTTGGGCAGACTGTCGGGTCCTGTTCGGAAACAATAAGTTCTCCGCAGTCTTGGCAGGTCCATGCGGGAATGCGGTGTCCCCACCAAAGCTGGCGGCTGATGCACCAGTCGCGGATATTGTCCAGCCAGTTATAATAGGTTTTTGTCCAAGTTTCGGGCAAAATTTCGATTTCTGAAGGCACGGCGGCACGGGCACGGGGCGCAAGCTTGGTTGTTGCCACAAACCACTGCACGGAAACATAGGGTTCAATGACGGTTTTGCAGCGGTAGCAGGTGCCTACGGCATGGTCGAGTTCTTCGATTTTGAGAAGCTGGCCGAGTGCGTCAATGTCTTTGACGATTTCTTCGCGGCACTGTTCGCGGGTCAGGCCTTGGTATTTGCCTGCGTTTTCGTTCATGTTGCCGTTGTCGTCAATGACTTGGATAAATTCAATATTGTGCGTGTGGCCGAGATTCCAGTCGTTGGGGTCGTGGCAGGGGGTCACTTTCAGTGCGCCCGTGCCGAATTCCCTGTCCACATAGCGGTCGGAAATAATGGGCACTGCGCGGTTGACAATGGGCACAATGACATTTTTGCCGATTAAGTGCTGATAGCGTTCGTCTTCCGGGTGAACGCACACGGCAGAGTCGCCCAAAATGGTTTCGGGGCGGGATGTTGCGATGACAATATGGCCTGAGCCGTCTTCCAGCATATATTTTACATGCCACAGAGCGCCTTTTTGCTGGGAGTGTTCCACTTCATCGTCGGCAAGGGCGGTATGGCAGCGGGGGCACCAGTTGACAATGTATTTGCCCTTGTAAATGAGGCCTTCGTTGTAAAGCTGCACAAAAACCTTGCGTACGGCTTTGGCAAGGTCTTCGTCCATGGTGAAGCGTTCCCTCGTCCAGTCGACGGAAGAGCCCAAGTATCTGATTTGCTGAAGAATTTTTCCGCCGTATTCTTCTTTCCATTCCCAGACTTTTTCAAGGAATTTTTCACGGCCGAGATCATGGCGGGAAATGCCTTCTTTCAAAAGTTTGCGTTCCACCACGTTTTGGGTGGAAATGCCCGCATGGTCAGTGCCGGGCAGCCAAAGCACTTTTTTGCCTTTTTGGCGTGCATGGCGGGCAAGCACGTCCTGCAGGGTTTGGTTTAAGGCGTGGCCGATATGCAGAGCGCCGGTTACGTTCGGAGGGGGAATAACAATGGAATAGGGTTCTGCGGGGCTGTCCGCGTCGGGCGTGAAACAGCCGTTGTCTTCCCAGAATTTGCGCCAGTACGCTTCCACGTTCTGCGGTTCGTATGCTTTTGATAATTCTTTTAAAGCCATGCTTGCCTCTGTATCATAAATTTTGTTTATCGTTGTTTTGATAACCGTCAATTTTGACAATTCACTGGTGTAAGTATAGCAAAATACTGACTGCTTTCAAGCAAAACTTGTTTTCTGAAAATTTTTTGGAACAAAAGATTAAAAATTTCTTTCAACCCGTTCAAAAACAACAAAGTCTGCCTGAACGGAAGGAAAGGCAGGGGTTTCCTCAAAGTATGAGGAATGACAAAAATATACTTTGCTGAAAGCCAGTTGGAAGAGCGGCTGCAGGGCGCCGGAGAAAGAATCGCCGATCAGCCAGACGCTTTTTTGGATTGGGGCATCAGGATTTTCCGCAATTGAGATTTGGGTTTCATGCAGGTGTACCATGTCGGGTGAAGCAGAAAGTTTTTTTCCTTTATAAAAAGTCTGATAATTGTCCTGTAAATTTTGGCCGGTGAAAGTATAGTTGCCGATGGCAACTATGTCGCCCTGAAAAGCCGGCAGGAGCTTAAAGGTGAAATCGGCTTCATTGAGCCAGTCGCTGTACTGAGGGAAAAATTTGTTCATAAATTTAATAAAGGCAGTGTATGCCCCTAAATTGTTCCAATGGCTGTCTGTGACATAATAGAGCAGTTTGCCGTTTTGTTTTGCCTGAACCAGGTCATGGCGGGGATAATATATTTTATATCCTGTTTCCTGCATTTTTTGCAGAAGCTGAATGTGGAAAGGCTGAGAAGCGGGAATAATTGTTTTTGGAAGATATTCCGGATAAATGCTTGTTTTGTTGGGGGCAACCAGAAAGAAAAGCGCATCTTTGCCGGCGCCTGTTTTTTGGGCAATGCTTTGATAATAGGAAAAACGGTTTTCCAAGGAAAATTTTTTGTTGTTTGTATTGTAATAGCGGAATTTGCCGGTTAATTTGTCAATGGTGCTGTTATAGCTGTTTCCGAGGAAAAGCCAGCTGTCTTTGCCTAAAATCGAATGCGGAGACGAAGCTGCGGGAGAAACGGCAAAAGGGAAAAAAGAGGCTGTTTTTTCTATTATCTGGGCTCTTCCGGGAAAATTGTCATTAAAAAACATGGAAAGGCCTGCAAAAAATTTTTGAATTTCGGATGTGGAAATTTTTTGGGGCAAAGACGGAAATTTTGTTACATATCTGTTTTCGGTTTTGATGACGGTTTCTTTGTTGCAGTAAAAAAGCGCGGACGTGGCAATAATGCATAAGCAGATCAGCAAAGACATGCAGAATTTTCTATTCATGGCAGTTCCTAAAAATTAAAATAAATGAAAGGGTTCCTGCCGGATGACAGCAGCAGGCACACGGAAGCGCAGCTCAGTATAAATTGGAAAAAAAGATGTGAGCTTTTAAAGGCTGTGATTGTGTGCACGGTCGGCATAACAATAAATTTTTGGGGCAGGAAGCAGACAGTAATGCCGACAGCCATAAAAAAGAGCGGAAAAGCTTGTTTTGAAAGTTCAATATTAAGGGAAGAAAAATTAAAAAGGGCTGTAAGGTAGTCCAGCGCATAAGAAAGGTTTTCAGCCCTGAAAAATACCCAGCCGAGCAGAACAACCAAGAGTAAATAGCAGTGACGCAGTATTTTTGGAAGTTTTTCCAAAATGCTGCTGAGGCCCATGCGTTCAAGGCAAATGAAGAGTCCGTGCCAAAGCCCCCAAATGATGAACGTGAAATTGGCACCGTGCCATATTCCGCAAAGAAGGAAAACAAGGAGCAGGTTGCGGTACGTTTTTGTGCTGCCCTGTCTGCTGCCGCCGCAGGGTATGTAAATATAATCTCTGAGCCATGTGGAAAGGGAAATATGCCAGCGTTTCCAGAATTCACGGATAGAGGTGCTGATATAGGGACGGTTGAAGTTTTCTTCAAAATGAAAGCCGGCCATGGCCGCCAGTCCTATGGCCATGTCGGAATAGGCAGAAAAGTCAAAATAAATTTGCAGGGCATAGGCTATGACGCCAAGCCATGCTTCCGAAAAAGACAATATTTCAGGATTGGAGGCTGTAAAGCTGTAGTCTGCCATCAGGGATACCGAATTGGCAATAAGAATTTTTTTATTCAATCCGAGCAGAAAACGATACATTCCGAAGGAAAAAAGGTCTTTGTTGATTTTGCTGCATGTCAAATCGTCCTGTATTTGGGCAAAGCGGACAATGGGGCCTGCTACGAGATGCGGAAACATATAGAAGTACGTCTGAAAATCGGCAAGGCTTTTGCAGGGGACGATTTTTTTTGTGTATACATCGGTAATGTAACTTATTGCATGAAAAATAAAAAAGCTTATGCCAAGAAGCATGATATTTTTGTGAAGAAAATAATCCGTAAAAAAGGACAGGCACCACAGACTGTATTTAAAGGCAAAAAGAACCGATAAATTGAGAAGTATCAGGCCGATAAATATTTTCTTTCTGTGCTTTTGGTTTGAAAGACCGAGTGCGCCGAACCAGTTTATGAGGCAGATTGCAATCAGAAACAGGCTGTCCGTGGATTCTTCCCAAAGATAAAAAATCAGGCTTAAAAAAATGATAAAACTGTTGCGGAATTTTGTGCCGTTAAAAAAAGAACTGAAATAAATTCCGATCAAAAAAATCGGAAAAAGGAAAAATAAAAACGGAAGAGAAGAAAATACCATATACTGTATCCTGACAAATAAAAGTGTTTTCTTTGTATAGAACACACTTTTATTTGTCAATATATTATTTTCCTTGGACTTTTACAAATTCGGAGGCCTGCAGGTCTTTGGGAGGGTCAATGACAAAGAGTTTTACCTCGGCTTTTGCCGTGCCTTTTTCTATGCTGAAAATGCGGGCTTCGAGCTTTTCGCCGTCTTCGGTGATGACGGTGCAGATATCCCGTTCTCTGAGTTTTTTGGCGTCATCGAGGGAAAAAACAGCCCGAACCCACCATTCTTCGGCAAATTGGGGGTGCAGATCCATAAGCAGCTGGTCTTTCTGCACCATAGAGCCGCGGCTCACATAACTTATCCCTGCCACGGCGTCAAAGGGCGCATACAGATATTCGTTTTTCTGCATGCTTTGGGCTTTGTTGTATTCTTCTTCAAGAAAGCGGTATAAAACACTGTTGGCCTGTCCGAGGGAATTGGTCAGGTCGCGGTATTTTTTGTCCGCAAGGGCGCGCGCCGTGCTTGCGTTTTCAAGAGCTTTTTCCGCATTTTCAATCCGCAGGCCGATTTCTTTGTCTTTTTGCACCAGTTTCGGGTCAGGCTTGCCGTCAACAAATTTGGACGGACTGCGCATGGCAATCTGAATTTTTGCCTGTTCGCGGTTGAGTGTCTGCAGCTCGGCAAGTTTTTGGGCTTCCAAGGCGGAAAGATTGACAACTTCCTGACTTATGTCCGAAAAAACATCCGCAAGCAGGGGTTTGAAAATTTGTTTGAGTGTTCCGGGATTATGGCGGTTTTCCTGAAACAGCTGCAGATACCCGCGTATTTCTGCGGTTTTGGTGCGGATATAAGCGGGGTCAAAACGGATGACGGCATCGCCTTTGCGCACGTTTTGGCCTTTGGGGATAAGCACTTCATAGACAATGCCTTCCACAGGGGAATAAACAGCTTCGCCCTTTTTTGTCAGCTCCGCCTGTTCGCTTTCCGGTTTCTGACTGAGGAGCCAAAGCAGAAAAGCAAAGACAAGGCAAAGCGTTATGCCGATGAGCAAATGTTTTTTTTCAGGCATTTTTTGTCTGATAACCGCCATGTTGCGGACGGCGGAAGGGGGAAGTGCTTGTATCTTTTTCATAATGTTTCGGGTGCGTTTGGTATGGTGGGTTAAAATTGCAGTATAAAAAGTATATGCAATTTTTATGCAAAAGAAAAGACGGAGTTTTGACGGCAGAATTTCAGGGATAAAAAGAATGCCCCCGATGTGCCGTTTCTGCGCAGGCAGGGAATTATTTGGCGCGACTGTTTATTGTCTGCTGCCATGCTTCCAAGTTTTCATGCCTGATTTTGGGACTGCGCTGCCGCATGCGGCGTAGGAGTGCAGATTTTTTGGATGGCAATTTTAAAAACATGCACGCGGCAATAAAAAAGCCCTCGTGCGAGGGCTTCAGGAGTATGGCAAACCGATAACAAATGATTACATAAACATGTTTTTGTCTTTGACGCGCACCAAATCCATTTCCAGAAGTTTTTCGGCAATCTGAACGGCATTGAGGGCGGCGCCTTTGCGGACGTTGTCGGCAACAATCCACATGTTGAGGCCGTTGGCAATGCTTTCGTCTTCGCGGATACGGCCCACAAAGGTTGCGTCTTCGCCTGCGGCAATGGTGGCAAGGGGATACATGTTTTCTTTGGGATTGTCGTAAACCTGCACGCCGGGAGCATTTGCCAAAATGGCGCGGGCTTCCTTGGCGGTGATTTTCTTTTCCGTTTCAATGTTTACGGATTCGCTGTGGCTGTAGAAAACAGGCACGCGCACGCAGGTTGCGGTTACTTTAATGTTGGGGTCTTCAAAAATTTTATTGGTTTCATTGACCATTTTCATTTCTTCTTTGGTGTAGTCATTGTCCATGAAAACGTCAATGTGGGGCAGGCAGTTGAATGCGATGCGGTGGGGGTAGACATTGTTTTCCGGGTCAATGCCGTTGAAAAGCTGGCGAACCTGAGTTTCCAGCTCCTGTATGCCTTTTTGGCCCGTACCGCTGACGGCCTGATAGGTGGAAACAACTACGCGCTTAATGGGGCTGACGTCATGCAGAGGCTTAAGGGCCACAAGCATCTGAATGGTTGAGCAGTTGGGGTTGGCGATAATGCCGTTATGGTTTTTGAGGGCATGGGCATTGACTTCGGGAATAACCAGCGGGCAGCGTTCGTCCATGCGCCATGCGCTGGAGTTGTCAACAACCACGCAGCCTGATTTGACGGCATAGGGCGCAAATTTCGTGCTGGTTCCGCCGCCTGCGGAGAAAATGGCGATATCCACGCCTTCAAAGGAATTTTCAGTCAATTCTTCAACAACAAGCTCATCGTCACCGTAGGGAACTTTTGTTCCGGCAGAACGAGAAGAAGCAAGAGCTTTTATGGTTGCGGCAGGGAAGTTGCGTGAATAAAGGGTGCTTAACATTTCTCTTCCTACAGCTCCTGTTGCACCGACAACAGCAACAACCAAATTCTCTTTCATGGCGAGTTCCTCTCTCTAGTAAACAATTTTGTTATAGAAATTTTTTGCTATAACAGTTTCATCATGGCACTTAATAAAAGAGCTGTCAAGAGGTAAAAACAGAATGCCTAAAGTTATTTTTTTCATTAATCAAAACAAATATTACAAATTTGTAAAAAATAATTTTGCCTGCATGCAGGCTGTGCCTTGCAATTCTGTCAAAAAAGGATAAATAATAAAAAGAGTCTGGAAAAAAGGGAAAGGCATGAAGAAAAAACAATCTGACGGAGCGGCAAAACGCAGGGCAGGGCGTCCCAAAGAGTTTGACTGGGATATAGCTTTGGGGCAGGCATTGCAGATTTTTTGGGATAAAGGCTATGAACTTGCGTCCATGGCGGAACTTTGCGCGGCAATGAATATAAAAGCGCCGAGCCTGTATGCTGCCTTTGGCAATAAATCCCAATTGTTTTTGCAGGCTTTGGAATTTTACGAAAAAAAATATTGGGAACAGCCGGCCCGTGATTTTATGGCGGAACCTGATGTGCGCAGGGCCCTGCAGGAATTTTTTGAACGCAGTATCGGGATTTTGTATTCCCGTTCCATTCCCTGCGGCTGCATGACAGTTATTGCCGCTGTAAGCATCAGTGAACAGGAAACGGAAATTCAGACCAGAGTGCAGGAACTCAGGCGGCAGACCGTTGAAATGTTTTGCAGGCGGTTTGAACAGGCTGTCAGGGACGGTCAGCTTCCTGAAAACTGTGATGTGCAGGGGCTTGCCCATGCCATGAATACTCTGCTTGAAGGGCTTTCCGTACAGGCAAAAAGCAAAGAACCTGTTTCTGCTCTGCAGGCCATTCCTTTGCTTGCCGTGCGTCTGCTCGGATAAAATTGACTGTCTGCCGTATGTGCTGTACGGCGTGTCAGGAAAAACAGCTTCGGCAGAACTGCAGGCTGTTTTTTTATTTTTGAATATGATTGAATAAAGAGTTTGCTGTAGTTGGAAGCACGGGCGGGCTGAGAGGCCTGCTTTTTTTTGTATAATTTTATAATAATCGTTAAAAAAATGTTGACAGAAAAAATTTTTGCTGTATTTAATTTTTTAACAATCGTTATAAAATTAATAGGAGCTTGATATGGGCAAGAAAATTTTGGTGCTGAACGGAAGTCCCAGACTAAACGGCAATACGGCCATGCTGTGTGAGGAATTTATGAAAGGCTGCAGGGAAAAAGGACACAGTGTCAGCATTTTTAATCTCGGGCAAATGGAAATACACGGCTGTTTGGGCTGTATGCAGGGCGGCAGGGATACAAAAAGTCCTTGTGTGCAAAAGGATGGCATGGAGAAAATTTATCCGGTATATAGAGAAGCGGATATTGTGGTTTTGGCCTCTCCCATGTATTACTGGGGGTTCAGCGGACAGCTTAAATGCACGTTTGACCGTTTGTTTGCCGTGGCGGAATGTTCGCAGAATTATGCAAATCCCGTAAAAGACAGTTTTCTGCTTATGGCAGCTGAAGGGGATACGCCGGAAAATTGGGAGCCTGTTCTTCATTCATACCGCAGTCTGCTGAAATTTCTGGATTGGAAGAATTGCGGTGAAATTTTGGCAGGCGGTGTTTTCCGCGCAGGAGACATTAAAGGGCACAAAGCGCTGGAAGAGGCTTATAGGGCAGGCAAAGCCATAGACTGAGGGCTGGAATATACTGTAAAAAGGCACGGAAAAGAAATCGGCTTTGTCCGATGCGGCTGAAATTATTGGGGCAAATCCGTTTCAGGCAGGTCAGGAAAATCTTCAATTAAAATATCGGACAGGTTTGTGCCGGAAAAATGCCGTTCAGCAGGATTTGCACTGCCGTCTGTGCCGAAAAGGCGTTTTTCAATGGCAGAACTTGCTTCGGCCAGACCGAAACCCGTGACGGCGGAAATGGGGTAAGCGCCGCCAAAACGTTCCAAAAGTGCTGACCGGGCGTTTTTATCCACATTATCCCATTTATTCAGCAGTAAAATTCTGGGCACGTCGGAAAGCTTGAGTTCTTCCAGAATGCTTTCCACGGATTCCAGCTGCTGTTCCATTTCTTCGTGGGAGGCATCGATGACGTGGAGCAGAATGTCTGCTTCATTGAGTTCTTCCAAGGTGGCGCGGAACGCTTCCATAAGTTCTTTAGGAAGATCGCGGATAAAGCCTACGGTGTCGGCCAGCACTATTTCGTGTTCTTCGGGGAAGCGCAGACGTCTTGTGGTGGGGTCGAGGGTGGCGAAAAGCTTGTTTTCCGCAATAACCTCGCTCTTGGTCAGTTTGTTGAGCAGAGTGGATTTGCCTGCGTTGGTATAGCCCACCAAAGCGGCAACGGGAAGACCGAAGCGGTTTCGCTTGGCTCGGTTTGCCTGACGCTGTTTTTTTAAATTTTCCAGTTCGATTTTGATTTTTGCAATGCGGTCTTTGACACGTCGGCGGTCTGTTTCCAGTTTTGTTTCGCCGGGGCCTCTGCCGCCAATGCCGCCCATGAGCCTGTCCATGGCCCTGTTTTTGCCCACAAGCCGCGGCTGGGTGTATTTCAGCTGTGCCATTTCAACCTGCAGCTTGCCTGCGCCTGTTTTGGCATGCTGGGCAAAAATATCCAAAATAAGCTGCGTTCTGTCCAAAACTTTTCGTTCGGTAAGTTCCGCAAGGTTCTGCAGCTGTGCGGGGGAAAGTTCGCCGTCAAAAATAATGATGCCTGCATGGCCCTGCAGGGCAATGACTTCCAGCTCGGCCAGCTTGTTTTGGCTTAAAATCTGACGGGGATTGACGGCCGCAACGCGCTGTATGAGGCTTCCGCATACGCCGAGTCCTGCGGTGCGGGCAAGTTCCGCAAGCTCCGCAAGGTTGCGTTCCTGAATGCTTTTGGGGGCTTTGCTGACGGAAACAAGTACGCAGCGTGAGCCTGCCTGATAGGTGTCGAGGGAGCCTTTGGCATTGTATTTTGGCTGATTTTTGGAGTTTTCCGTGGAACGGGAACTTTTGAAAAGGCGGGCAAATTCTTCCTCAAGGGCTTCTATTTCCGCCTGCAGATCAAGGGGATTTTTATCCCAGTCGAAAAATTCCGAAATCCGATAGGGTTCATTGGGGCTGCCCTGCAATGGCTTTGGGGAGGGTTTGCCGATTTCGGCACGGTACAGGTTTTGGGTCAGGATAAAATCTATGTCTTCGGCCTGAAGGTTTGTATTTTCTTCTTGATTTTGTTCTATGAAGTCAAGATGTTTCTGCTTTTTGGCCTGACCTTTGCTGATGTCTTTGATATAGCTTTCGTCGGAGATAAGGGCGGGCAGAAGATGTGCGGACTGAAAATGCACGGGCGCACCGAATTCATCCACGGTTAAAACGCCGATGCTGTCAAGACGCAGAAAAAGAAGGTCCATTAAATCTTCATTGGAAAGCCTGCTGTCCGTAAGGTGCGTATGCAGAAGACGTATGCCTCTCAGCCTTCCCGTGGAGCGTTCGCGGGCAAGTGTGGGAATGAGAATGCCGTGGGCATCGCCCACAATGGTGAGTTCCACTTTGCCCTGCCTGTCGATTAAAAGGCCTATCTGCCTTGAAATAAGGCGTGACAAAGCGCCAAGCTCTTTTGCCTGTTCAAGGGTGTAGCCCGCGTGCGGGTCATAGCGGCGGCTGGTAAGACGCTGCAGGGCTTTCAGCTCATTGGGCTTCAGCCCTGCCAAATTTCCGTCCAAGAGTGCTATACGCCAACTCCTTCAAGATACAAAGAAATCATTGCATCATACTGGGATGTGATATTGTAGGTTTTGGCTGACATATTTTTGCGGAATGCCAGACTGACGCCTTTTTCGTTTTTAATTTCTTCCATGGCTTCAAGATAATGTTTGGGATCGGGAAGAATGAGCATGCTGTGGAAGTTTTTGGCCGTTGCACGCATAAGGCAGGGGCCGCCGATGTCGATTTCCTCCACCATGTCGCGCAGGGGCAGTTTTTTCTGCAGGGCAGAGGCAAAATCATACAAATTTACGCACACAAGGTCAAAAGGAGCTATTTTGTGTTCCGCAAGGGTTTCCATGTGTGCAGGATTGTCTTTGTCAGCCAGAATGCCGCCGTGGATTCTGGGATGCAGGGTTTTGACGCGGCCGTTCAAAATTTCGGGGAAACCTGTTACGGATTCCACAGAGGTTACGGGAATGCCGGCTTCCTGCAAAAATTTCATGGTGCCGCCTGTGGAAACGATTTCCACGCCGCGGTCATGCAGAAATTCCGCAAATTCTTTAAGCCCTGTTTTGTCCGTAACACTGAGCAAAGCACGTTTAATAGGCAAAAAGTCCATATTGTTTCCTTTGTCTGATGTGATATGCGGTTAAGAGCCGAAAATGATATTGCCGTAAAACTGGAAAGGATACATAAGGCATGCGCCCAATATTCCTGCGGCAATGTCATCTGCCATAATGCCGAGACCGCCCGTGAGCCTGCGTTCGCAAAGCCCTACGGGTCCGATTTTGCTGATATCGAAAATTCTGAAAAGCAGAAAGCCTACCATGAGCACAAACCATTCCTGCGGTGTTATGGGGGCAGAGCCGAAATAGGAAACGGCATTCACGGGCAAAAGCGCAAGCCATTGACCTGCCACTTCATCAATGATTACGGAGGAGGGGTCTTTTTCGGCAAGTTCCTGTTCTGCTTTTTCGCAGGCTTTTATGCCGATGAGAAAAAGAACAAGCACAATGAGAAGGCGCACGGGCAGAGAAAAGGGCAGATAGCACAGCGGGGCAAGAAGCACTGCCACAAAGGAACCGGCAGTGCCGGGAGCTTTTTTTATGCGTCCCACAAGGCCGAGGGTGGCGATATTGGTCAGGAGAGAATACTGCATGGTTATCCCGTAATAAGGGTATTTCTGTATTGTTCCAGATTTTTTATGCCCAGTTCTTCGCAAAGCAGAGGCAGGTCATGGATGATTTTAAAAATGGCGGTGGGGTCGGAGAAAGATGCAGTGCCCACTTCCACTGCGCTTGCGCCGACCAAAATAAATTCCAAAACATCTTTTGCGCTTCTGATGCCGCCGATGCCGATAACGGGAATCTGCACTGCCTGCGCCGCCTGCCAAACACAGCGAAGGGCTATCGGCTTTACGGCAGGGCCTGAAAGACCGCCCACAATATTGGCAAGCAGGGGTTTTCTGGAACGGATGTCCACAGCCATGCCCGTTACGGTATTGATGCAGGAAATCATGTCTGCGCCTGCGTCTTCAACGGCTTTTGCCATTTCCGCAATGCTGGTGACATTGGGGGAAAGTTTGATGATGACGGGAAGTTTGCCTGCATTTTTTTTGACGGCTTTGACAATGGACTGCGCCATGAGCGGATTTTGGCCGAACAGCACGCCGCCTGCCTTGACGTTGGGGCAGGAAATATTGACTTCGAGGGCGGCGATTTTTTCTTCCTTTGAAAGGATATTGGCAAGTTCGCCGAATTCTTCTGCGCTTGCGGCGTAAATATTGGCTATGACGGGCACGTCATGGGCAGGCAGGTGCGGAAGTTTTTCCGTCAGAAAGGCTTCCACGCCGTCATTTTGCAGGCCGACGGCATTCAGCATGCCGCAGGGGGTTTCCGCAACGCGGGGCAGAGGATTGCCCGGACGCGGCTTGAGGGACAGGCCTTTTACGATAATGGCGCCCAGTTTGCTTATATCGCCGTAGGGCATGAATTCCGTGCCGTAGCCGAACGTGCCTGAAGCGCTCATGACGGGATTTTTGAGCTCCAAAACATTGCCGTCCGGGGTTTTGAGGGAAACGTGTGTATTCATAATGGATAACCTGATAACATTCTGTATTTATGGTCTTTTAAGCGTCCAAATTGAGTTCATGCGCCCAGAAAACAGGTCCTTTTGTGCAGGTCTGCACGGGAAGTCCCGCTTTTTGCTTGTCGGGGTACAGGTCGGACGTCATGGAAACGCAGCCGAGGCAGGCGCCGATGCCGCAAGCCATGCGCTGTTCGAGGGACAGCTGCGTGGGCACATTAAGTTCCAATGCGTTTTTCCAGATGTTTTTAAGGAAGGGCATCGGACCGCAGGCAAGCACCATGCCGCTGTTTTTGGCAGTCTGCTCCATTTTTTCCCGAATGGCTCTGAGGGTTTTTTTTTATTTTTCTTTGGTGTGGTCGTAATGGGTTTCCACATCGATGTGGCGGATAAAGCTTTCAACGGGATAATACTGTGAGGGCAGTCTGTGGCTGAAAATCATGGATAAATTGCTGTGTTTTGCGTATTGCTCCACATAGCCTGCAAAGGGTGCAATGCCTATGCCGCCTGCCAAAAGCAGAGTGGGTTTGTCTTCCATGGCAAAGTGGGTGCCCAGAGGTCCCCAGACAATGACTTTGTCTTTCGGTTTCAGGGAAGCCATAAGCTCTGTGCCCCGGCCGACCACTTGGAAGAAAAGAACAAGGGACTGGCCGGTAACCCGGCAGATGGAAAACGGTCTTGCCCATGTGATTTCGCTGTTCCATGAAGCGGGACGGAGCATAATGAATTGGCCTGCATGCCAATTGGTCCATTGGGGTCTTGTCAGCGTCAGGGCGAAAAACTTTCTTTCCCCCTCGGAGCCGAAGGGTACAAGGTCAGTTACTGTCAGCTCCATTCGCATGGGATGGTTTTCCATAATTTCCTCCTGCCAAAAAAATGAAATTAATCACGAACTCAAGTGTAGTATGTTGTTTTACTTGGGTCAAGTGAAGTTTGCAAGAAAATTTTTTTTTTGAGTTTTTTTTAGTTGTTCCGTTCGGTTTTTAAAAATTCAAGGCTTGCAAACTTTGAAAGCCTGTGAAACAATGTCTGCATGTTATATTGGAGAATTGTATGCTGTCCAGATATATGTTGATTGCAGTCGGTGCACTGGGAATTTTTTTGGGGTTTGCCAATCCTCTCAGCATTTCGGGATCGGACGGTTCCTTTGATTCCGTGCCTTTTGCCGTTTTGCTGTATCCGTTCTGCCTGTATGTTCTTGCCCATAAAAGCAGGCATTATGCGGCAGATACCCTGCTTGCGGGGATTATGGGCTACGGGGCGGCTTTTTACTGGATAGCGCAGACAGCCCATGTTTACGGGCTTGTGCCTTATGCTTTGGCTGTTTTTTTTCCTCTTCTGCTCGGTTTGTATTTTGCCCTGTACGGTACGTTCATTGCGTATTATCTGCATAAGGTTCGTTTTGCGCTGCCGCTTTGCAAAATTGTCAGCGCAGGGATTTTGTGGTATTTGGCCGAAGTTTTCCGCGGCTGGTTTTTGACGGGGTTTCCGTGGTTTTGCCTGTCTTCCGCTTTTGCGCCCGTGCCGAGCATGATACAGTTTGCCAATGTGGCAGGCGCATACGGTCTTTCGGGTATTTTTGCGGCGTCGGCGTTTTTCTTTGCGGAATTAATGCTTACGGACAGGCAGCAGTTTCAATGCGGGGCGTGGTCTGTGCGGATCTGCCGTTTCGGCGGAATTATTGTATTGGGTGCCTTATATTATTACGGAGCCGTAACTTTGCAGAATGCCGGACAAGATCCGGAAAATGCAGTGCAGGCGCAGAACGTGCGCACCCGCACTCTGCACAGGGAAGCGGATGTGCCTTATAAAACCGTGCATGAAATACCTGCCATAGTAGGACTTTCCGAACACAGCGTTTTGGAGCGGCAAAATGCTGATCAGGTTTACTGCACCATAGTGCAGGGCAATATTTCCCAGAATGTGAAATGGTCTCCGCTTTTTCAGGAGGACAGCCTGAAGAAGTTTTTCCGTCTGAGCCGTGAGGCAGAGGCATTTTTGGGGGAACAAAGCATTTTTGTTTATCCTGAAACGGCATTTCCCGTGACCGCTTACCACTACAGGGATTTATACGGAAAAATTTTGGATTTTTCACAAAACAAAACCATGCTTTTCGGGATTCCTTTCTATATTAATGACGGCGGGGGAAAGTATTTTAACAGCATTGAACTTATGCAGGACAGAAAAAAACTCGGAGAATATGCCAAGGAACATCTTGTGCCTTTCGGAGAATATGTTCCGCCGCTGCCTTTGCCGCAGTTTTTTGCCGACATGCTGGAAAAATACGGAGGAGCATACAGTGCCGGCACCAATGACAGCCCGTTTCTGACGGTTAAAGCTGACGGAAAAACCCTGCGTTTTTTGCCCCTGATTTGTTATGAGGCCATTTTCCCCGAATTGACGTGGGAAAAACTGCAGGGAAAAAACGGTCGTGCGGCGTCTGAGGTCAGCGTGCTTTTGAACGTCAGCAACGATGCTTGGTATGACAAAAGCTCTGCGCCTGTCCAGCATTTGAATCTTGCGCTTATGCGCACGGTGGAAAGCGGTCTGCCCATGCTGCGGGCAAGCAATACGGGCATAAGCGCCTTTATCGACAAATACGGGCAAATAGTTCTGCAGAGCGGCCTGTTTACCGATGAAACGCTGACTGTGCCGCTTTCCGTTCAGCCTTATGAGCCGACGCTTTTTGCCGCTCTTGCTCCGTACTTGCCGTATTTGGGGCTTGCTCTGTTTATTTTTCTGCAGATGATGATTGTTTTGCGCAGAAAAATGGAAATTCTCCGCAGTCTTTCGGAAAAATAGGCTTTGAGCCCATGCTGTGCGCACTGCAGGCATGTCTGCGCCTTGCTGATGCTTGATGAAATATTGAGACAGGAGTTTTTCCGAAGCAGTCCTGAAAAGTTGCTGAAATTTCCCATAAAAAAACTCCCCGTAAGGGGAGTTTGCTGCGGGAGGTTGTTGTTTTTTTTTATTTTTTCTGAGATTATGCGTAAATTTCTTGTTTAAGCCAGTCTTTGATGCTTTCGGAAGGAGAATACAGTCCTTTCAGTCCTTCGTGTTCTTTTTTGAATTCTTCTTCCAAATCTTTGGGAAGTTCGGTGGTGAAAAGGTCAACGGCCTGTTCGGAATTTCTGCGTACAAGCCGCAGAGTCGGTTTTTCTTCCCAGCTGTCCACAACAAAATAGGTGGCAAAATCGTCTTTGGAGCGCACCGGAGCGTGTTCGGCATGCCAGTTGTTGTTTCCCCATTCCAGATATAAGGTTACGGCATCTTCGGGTGCAAGGTTCCAATCTATATTAAGAGAAGCTACATCTTTAAGGTTTTTGATTTCCAAAGTCATAACAAACTCCTTTTGTCTTTCGTTGATTATTAAATAAAACACTTTTTTCTTCTTGTCAAGAATTATTCCTAATAAGAAAAATTAAAAATAAAAAAAGGCGGAATCCCGCCTTTTCTGTATGCTGAATTATGCTCTCAGGCTTTCGGCTATGCGGGCAAGTTAGATTGCCTGCTGCGCCATGTTTTCTACAGCCTGTGAAGCCTCGTTCATGGAATTTGACATTTCCGTTGCAAGGTTATGCACATTTGCCACAACACTGGTAATGTTTTCTGATGTTTGGGACTGTTCTTCGGAAGCCGTGGCAATATTGTGTATGCCGTCGGCGCTTTCGTCTGCCATGGTCAGGATCTCATGCAGGGTTGTTTCTGAGTTCATAACCAAATCTGCCGTAATTTCGACGGCATGGACAGTTTTGTCAACCTGCTCGGAATTTTCCTTGGTGCTGGTCTGAATGGCGTTTATGGCCTTTGCCACGTCTTGTGTGGAGG
>CALUWZ010000021.1 GCA_944324625.1 uncultured Mailhella sp.
ACTGCAATTTTCATGGGCTGTCCGAAATGCACGAGATTGTGCGCATAATGCAGATTTTGCCAAATACAGGCAGATAAAAATGTATTGCAGGCAGGGCTGTCCGTCAAGCCGTGCGGCTGAGAAGCAGAAAAATTTTTATATTGGCGGCGGTACTTAACAAAAGCAAAAAACAAGTATATATAAACGCCGATTTATGTTTTGAGGTAGTTATGGATTTAGTCATTGCATACAAGCTTCTTGCCGTGCCTGTGGTAGTTTTGACAACATCGTTTCTGGCAAAGAAGTGGGGTGCCTTTGTCGGCGGAATTTTTGCAGGACTGCCGATATTTTCGGGGCCTATTTCTTTTTTTATGACCTTGGAACAGGGAGCTGAGTTTGGTTTGGTGGCATCTTATAACAGCATGATAGGACTGCTCGGCTGTGTGACGACTGCTCTGCTGTATGCATGGCTGGCGTATTTCAGGCTGAAATGGTGGTTTGCTCTGCCTTGTTCCATAATCGGGTATTTCGGGGCGGGATTTTTCTTTCATAAATTGCCGCAATTTTCTGTGCTCATCATTATTTTGGCTTTCTGCTCAGCTTTGATTGCCGGCCTGAGCCTGCCAAAGCCCGCAGTGAAACAGTTTCATTCAAAAAAGCCCCATTGGGTACCGTGGGCGCAGATTGTTTTTGGGGCGTTTATGGTATACGGCGTAACGGAAGCTGCCCAATTGCTCGGTCCTGAATGGAGCGGAAACATGAGCTGTTTTCCTATTATGATTATTCTGCTTGCGCCGTTTACGCATATTGTTAACGGCGTTTACGCCACTGTGGCTGTTTTGCGCGGATTTACTGCCGGCTGGTTCGGTACTGCCGTATTCAGCTATACGGTGATTCTGACCGTCATGCACTGGCATATCGCTTTTGTATATATTTTTGCCGCTGTTTGTGCCTGTGCCGGAACTTTGCTGTATTCTTTGGCGCTTGTGCACGTAAGCAAAAAGATTGCCCGCAAAACGGATTGAAAGCGGAATGTTATTCCGCCAGCTGAACCATTATTTTGATAACGCAGTTGTTTTCCTGAATGTTGACGGGGTTAAACAGAATTTCCTCATAACAGTGTGCGCCGAGCTGCATGTGCTGTTCTTCGGCAAAACGGAAAATTTTCTGATAGGTTTGCGGAATTTCGTCATATTTTTTATCGTGAAAGGCAATGAGAAATTTTCCTTTGGGAAAATCGCTTTTTTTGGCCGCGGCTTTTCGGTAATAGTAAAGTTCATAGTCAAAGGCAGAAACTGTTTTGTGCAGTCTGCGCTTAATCCCTGCAAGATACGGTTCGTTCTGTATGAAAGCGGGATTGCTCCGGAGAAGTTCCAAATAGGCGTGGATATATTCCGTCGGATCTTGCTGCTGCCGTGAATGGAGGGTGATCAGCGTGCTTTTGGGAAGTTCTTCCAGATAGCAGGTTTTGTTTTGCAGATAGTTTTCCAAATCGTGGTATATGCCCGATAATGTTTTTTGGCTTTGCCGAAGCTGACGGATTTTTTTTTCCAGTTCTGCGGATATGGTGTCAATTAATGCAAAATATTGTGCAGGGCTTTCATTATGGAGTTTTTCTTTTATTTCTTTCAGGGATAAGCCCAGATTCTGCAGTTCCCGAATGGCAAAAAACTGGTCAGACTGCATGAGCGAATAATAGCGGTAGCCTTTTTCGGAAATGAAGACGGGTTTCAGCAGATTTATTTCGTCATAGTGGAATATTGTTTCCTTGGTCGTATTGCATATTTTTGCAAAATCTGCTGTTTTTAAAAGAAAATTTTTTTGCATATTTTTTTCTTGACTATAGGGTTTCCCCATACTTTACAGTATAGAAAGATGCTTTGTAAAGATGAAAAAAAAAGGAAAAAAAATGAGCGCAGCTTTGACTGATAAAATGACCATGCCCCAACTGGTGCGTTTTTCTCTGCCCACGGTGATTTCCATAATTTTTTTGTCTGTTTATACTATTGTAGACGGAATTTTTGTTGCGCGCTATGTGGGGTCCGATGCCCTTTCGGGGCTGAATATAGCCTATCCCTGCTATGGTTTGCTTATGGCATTTGCCACCATGTTCGGCACTGGCGGCAGTGCTTATGTTTCCTACCGCATGGGGCAGGGCAAAAAAAATACCGCACGCCGTTCGTTTACGTTTATTTTTTGCGTGCTTTTGGGAATTTCCGCTGCGGTCGGACTTCTTTCTTCTTTTTATATTGAAGAAATCTGTTTGCTGCTTGGGGCTGATGACAGTCTTTTGCCTTATGCTGCGGATTATCTCCGTATTTTAATGCTGTTCAGTCCGCTGGGGGTATTGCAGACATTTTTTCTGTGTTTTTTTTCGGCTGCCAATAAGCCGAAACTTGCGTTATGGCTCAGCCTTGCGGGAGGACTGCTGAATATTTTTTTGGACTATGTTTTTATTGCGAAATACGGAATGGGTATAGCGGGTGCTGCCTATGCCACCATGGCAGGCTGTTTTGTGCCGTCAGCAGGAGGACTGGTTTTCTTTTTCCGCAATCGGGAACTGCTGTATTTTATGCGTCCGGTTCCGTCCCGAGCCGCGCTTTGGCACAGCATGACAAACGGATCTTCGGAAATGGTGTCCACTGTTTCCGTATCTGTCTGCTGCATTTTGATTAATCTTGCCATGATGAAATATGTGGGTTCGGCAGGCGTGGCGGCATACAGTGCGGCATTGTACTGCGACTTTTTGATTGTATCGGGTTTCTTCGGATTTTCCATCGGCATTGCTCCGCATATTTCCTATCATTACGGCGCGGGCCGGCGGGATTATCTGAAAAAGACTGTACGGAGCTGTCTGATTTTTCTTGCGGCAATGTCTGTGCTGTTTTTCGGGCTGTTTTGGGTGCTTATTCTTCCTTTGGCTGAATTTTTCTTCGGCAGGGAAAAGCATGTGTTTGACGTTGCGGTTTTCGGACTGCGGATTTTTGCTTTTTCCTTTTTGTTCAAGGGGCTGAACATATTCGGTTCGGCTCTGTTTACGGCCCTCGGCAACGGGAAAATCTCTGCTTTGCTCGCCTTTTCCCGAACTTTTTTGTTTATCATATTCAATGTATATGTATTGTCGTATTTTTTGGGGGTTACAGGGGTTTGGCTTGCCATGCCGCTGGCAGAAGCTATGGCACTGGCTGTATTTGCCTTTTACTGCAAAGTGCTGAGGCGGGAATACCGTGTTTTGTAGCGGGGAAGGAATTTAATAATACAGTACGGCAAGAATTGTATTTACCTACTGATTGTATTTTTTGATATTAAACAAATTATAATGATGGGGGCAAAGCCGTGAAAATTAATGAGCATTGCCGCGATGCTGCTGACATTCAGACGATGACAGCCATGCTTATGGAAGATAAGAGATCAAGTTATCCGAAAAAATAGAACGTATGAAAACGGATTTTGCGCGGTTTCCATGCCGGAAAATTCCATAGAGCAGACTAACCCGCATATTTCCGATTATTTTAAAAAAAGCCGATTTTATCGGCTTTTTTTAATCTTTGTTTACAAGGCTTATGGGGCTTTGCACGTCCATTTCTTTTAAAATGTATTCCACGACTTTTCGCGAGCCGTCAATGGAATAGTGCAGGCCGTCCTGAAAAACAGGGGTGAGGTTTTCCAGCAGTATTGTGCAGTTTTGACCTTTGCAAATGGCCTTGTTCGGGTCAATGGCATGAAAATTCGGATACTTGGCAATTTCTGTCCGCAAAAATTCATTAATGGGCGGCAGTGTCAGTTCTTTTTCCCTGTAGCAGGTAATGCCCGTGCGCAGGAGTTTTGCCAGAGGGTTATCCAGTTCGTGCAGATACATGCAGGTTGCGCCGATATCAAAAACCGTCTGGGCAGGGGTCAGCAGAATATAAACTTCACGGCCCTGCAAATCTTCGGCAAGCTGGGCCAAGTCTTCGGCAATGGCCTGTTTAAAATTTTCGGCACTGATTTTTTCTTCTGTTTCACGCAGGCAAAGTCCCCGTTCATAGCGGGGCCAGTCTTGGCCTATAAGAATTTTTTTGTCGGGATAAAGATTCGCAGCTTTAAGAAGGCCTGCGTAGCGGCCGCTGCATTTTTCGTCAATAATGCCTTCCGGGCGGCGGTTGACATGCTTGCCGAAGGAATAGCAGCCGTCACGGAATACGGTGATGACATGGAGTTTTCTGTCCTGCATGTCGCGGGTATAGTGGCGGGCAAAGCTGTCGCCTGACAGGATAAAATCAATATCACGGTTTTTATCGCCAAGGGAATATATATCGCCTTCAAAGGGAATGTTCCGTCCCCCGTACTGGGAACCTTCGGGCGGTGCCGTAACAAGGCGGAAACTTGCGCCGTTAATGGTTATAAGGGCGCATGCAATTGCCGTAACGCCGTAGCAGAGCAAAAATTTTCTTCCGTAGTTTCTGCTTGTTTCAAAAACATAATACAGGCACAGGCCGCAAAGAAAAATGGGCAGGATAAGTTCAATAAAGTAGGCGTCGATGCCGATTTTGGAGGCAAAAACAATAATGGGCCAGTGTACGAGATACAGTGAATAGGACCACAGCCCCAATTTTTGCAGAACGGCATTGCCAAGCAGGGTGCGGGGATTGGCGCAGGCAATGCAGAGATAGGCTGCTGCGCAGGGCAGAACCGTCCAGAGAGTCGGCCATCCGCTGTCGGCATTGACAATAATCAGAGACAGCAGAATGAGCAAAAGTCCTGCCGCTTCAAAAACTGCAGGTTTGATTTTTTGTGACTGTACGGGATAAAAATAGGCAAGACCGCCGAAAAGCAGTTCAAAAGCACGGCTCGGCAAAAGAAAGTAGGATGCTTTTTGGTTGACGTCCGTGTACCAGATGCCGAAAATAAGGGACAGGACAGTCAGCAGCACAAGTGATTTTTTTATTCCGTCTTTGGAAAAATATTTCATAAGCCCCATTAAAACAAGGGGATAAAACATGTAAAACTGCCATTCGACGGAAAGAGACCATGTGTGCAGAAAAACCTGATCCAAGGCGGTATTTGCAAAATAATCGGATTTGCCAGCAAAATAAAAGTTGGACAGGAAAAACAGGGCAGAGACTGCTTCGTTTGCCATGCGTTTCAAGTCGCCCGTTCCGATGAGCAGATAGCCCAGTCCCATAAAGACAAACACTGTTGCCAAAAGGGAAGGACAGATACGTTTGGCCCTGCGCAGATAAAAATCCCGAAGGCTGAATTTTCTTTTCTCAAGACCTTCATAAATGATTTTGGTCATCAAAAAGCCTGAAATGACAAAGAAAATATCCACGCCGATAAAACCGCCCTGCATAAAATTATATTTGGGCGCAAGGGTATGGATTAAATGGTAAACGGTTACGGATAAAACCGCAACGGCCCGAAGGCCCGTAATGTCTGCACGAAGTTGTTTCATAATATTGTTTTACTCTGCAAAAAGTTGAAAAGTCGGAATCTGTTTTGCTGTATCATGCGTTTTGTGTGCAAAAACTGCCGGTCAAAAACCGTATGAATCATAGCGGACTTTGGCGAAAAGTCAAATTTTCACATTGTTGGAAAATATTTGGGGTTCTTTTCTTTACAGGGCAAAAAAAATTTCATAACATCATTCTTCATCCTGTTGTTGTGAGGTTTGTATGGAAAAACGGGATTCGTTTCAATCCAAAATCGGTTTTATTCTTTCCTGCGTCGGTTCTGCCGTCGGTATCGGGGCAATTTGGCTCTTCCCTTACCGTGTGGGGGAATTCGGCGGTGCCGTGTTTTTGATTCCTTTTATGATTTTTACCGTTCTTTTGGGGCTTACGGGCGTTATTGCGGAAATGACGTTCGGCCGTGCAATGAAAACAGGGCCGCTGGGAGCGTTCAGAAACGGACTGCAGCAAAGAGGCATAAAATGGGGCAATTGGCTCGGCTTTATTCCCGTACTCGGTTCTTTCGGCATTGCCATGGGCTATGCCGTGGTTGTGGGCTGGTTTTTGAAATATACGCTGCAGTCATTTTTGGGCACAGCCATTTACAATGATGACAGTACGGCGTTTTTTGTACAGATCGCAGGTGATTACGGCAGTTTTTCATGGCATTTGATCGCCTCCCTTGCTTTGCTTGTGGTGCTTTTCGGCGGCATTCAAAACGGCATTGAAAAGCTTAATAAATTCATGATGCCGATTTTCTTTGCTATTTTTGTTTTTCTTGTGGTGCGCGTTGCATTTTTGCCGAATGCATGGGAGGGGTATAAATTTCTTCTTCAGCCCAATTGGGATATGCTTTTGGAACCGAAGGTTTGGATTTTTGCGCTTGGACAGGCATTTTTTGCTCTTTCCCTCGCAGGTTCGGGAACCTTGGTATACGGCAGCTATCTTGGCGATGACGTGGATATTTTCCATGCCGCAAAATTTGTGGTGCTGTTTGATATTGCTGCCGCCGTGCTTTCCGTGCTTATTATCATTCCTGCGGTATTTTCCTTCGGCATGGAACCTGCTGCAGGCCCGCCGCTTATGTTTATGGTAATGCCTGAAATTTTCAAGCAGATTCCCTTCGGCGGATTTTTGGCCGGTATTTTCTTTTTGGCAATTTTGTTTGCAGGCGTGACTTCTTTGGTTAACCTTTTTGATTCTTTTTTTGAAGCGCTGCAGAAAGAATTTTCACTTTCCCGCAAAAAAGCTGTCAGCATTGTGGTTACGGCGGGCTTTTTGCTTGGAATTTTTCTTGAAAACGGCGATTCTCTCGGAAAATGGATGGACATAGTCAGCATTTACATTATTCCGCTCGGAGCATTGATTGCAGGCGTGATTTTCTTTTGGGCATGCAGGCCCGAATTTATCCGCAGTCAGCTGCAGCTCGGGCACGGCAAGCCCGTGAGCGAGATGTATATTGCTCTTGGAAAATATCTTTTCTGCGGTTTGACCGCCCTTGTGTATCTGATAGAAATTATCCGCAATCTGTAAAATGAAAAGCCTGTGACAACAGGCTTTTTTCAGATTGTATTTTATTTTGGAGCTGCGATGAGTTTTTGGGAATTGTTTTTAATTGCCGCCGGGCTTGCTATGGATGCTTTTGCCGTTTCATTGTGCAAAGGCTTTGAAATGAAAAAATTCGATTTTAGCAAAGCTGTTTTTCTCGGCTGTCTTTTTGGTCTTTTTCAGGCAGTCATGCCTTTGATCGGGTTTTATCTCGGCAGGCATTTTGTGCATTTTATCGGTCGCTTTGACCATTGGGTTGCGTTTTTGCTTTTGCTTTTTGTCGGTTTTAAAATGATACGGGAATCCCGCGAAGAAAAAGAAGACGACCATACGGGATTTGATTTGTGGGAGCTGCTTGTGCTGGCCGTTGCCACGAGTATTGATGCTCTTGCCATCGGGCTTACTTTTGCCGTGCTTCCGCATGTTCATATTAATTTTGCCGCTTCGGTTATCGGTGCCGTAACCGCCGTGCTTTGTGTTGCCGCTGTGGCAATCGGCCATAAATTCGGCACGAAGCTCGGCAGCAAGGCAGAATTTTTGGGAGGCTGCATTTTAATTTTTCTCGGCTGCAAAATCTTGTTTGAGCATACGCATATTCATTTTCCCCTGCACATTTTTTAAACAGAAAAGGGGACAATGTCCCCTTTTTTTTGGTCAAGATTTTATTGTGTTTTACTGAATTTTTTTGTCATAGAGCCGTGCGGCGTTGAGCACAACCAAAATGGAGCCTCCGTTGTGGGTCAGGGCACCGATGACAGGACCGATAATGCCCAATATACCCAAAATCATGGCAAGCGCGTTTATGCCGAGGGCAATGGCAATATTCAGCTTGATATTGTAAACCGTGGCATTGGAGAGTTTTTTCAGGTAGGCAAGCTTATTCAGGTCTTCGCCGATAAGGGCAATGTCGGCACTTTCAATGCTAATGTCGCTGCCGGCCTGTCCCATGGCAATGCCTACGTCGGCAAATTTTAATGCAGGTGCGTCATTGATTCCGTCACCTATCATGCAGACGGTTTTGCCCTGTGCCTGCATATCCTTTATTTTCTGAACCTTTTCTTCCGGCAGAAGTTCGGCGTGAATGTCGTCAATGGCAACTTGTTTCGCAAAATATTCTGCGGTTATTTGGCTGTCGCCCGTAAGCAGGGCTGTCTGCACGCCCAAAGTCCGAAGCTTTTCAAGACTTTCTTTTGCGCTTTCGCGCAGGGTGTCGGCAAGTGCGGCAATGCCGAGGCATACGTTGTCTTTTGCAACGAAAATCAGTGCCTTGCCTTGCCTGCGAAGTATGGTTTCCTGTTCCAGAAGATAGGGAGAAACGCTGACCTGCATTTTATGCATAAAGGCAAGTTTGCCGCAGAAAATGGTTCCGTGTTCCGTTTTATGGGCAATGCCGAGGCCTGCCGTCATGGTAAATTCGCCGTCTTGGTCAAGTTTTTGCGCATTCGCTTTTGAATGGTAATGGGCAAGAACAGCTTTTGCAAGCGGATGTTCGGAACGCTGTTCGGCAAGGGCGCACAGACTGAGCACGGTTTCGGGGTCTTGGTTTTGGTCGGCTATGATGTCGGTGACGCTGAGTTTTCCAGTTGTCAGCGTCCCTGTTTTGTCAAAGGCTAGCTGATTGACGCTGCCCATAGCTTCAAGGGCATGGCCGCTTTTGATAAGTACGCCGTTTTTGCTTGCCTGTCCTATGGCTGCCATGATGGAAGTCGGGGTGGCAAGGGCCATGGCGCACGGGCAAAAGACAACCAGCACCGTAACCGTGCGGATTAAATCATCGGTTGCAAGATAGGTGACAAGGGCAATGGTCAGGGCAAGGATGATGAGGCGCACGGCCCAAATGTCAACTGTGCGCTGAATCGGACTGTTATTGGCGGAGGCCTGCTCTACAAGGCGAACCATTTTCTGCAGGGAAGAATCCTTGCTTTCCCGAGTGCATTCTATATCTATGCTGCCGTGCATGTTGAGGGTTCCGCAGAGGACATCATCGCCTGTTTTTTTGTCCAGCGGCATGGATTCGCCCGTCAAAACCGCTTGGTTGACGCTGGTTGTGCCGCTCAGAATAATGCCGTCCACAGGAATCTGTTCTCCGGGCAGTATGCGGATGATATCGCCCCTGCGCACGTTTTCGGCAGGGATTTCTTCTGTTTGGCCGTTATGGATTTTCCTTGCCATGGCAGGGACCAGCCGTACAAGGTTTTGTATGCTTGTCTTGGTTTTTGAAACGGTGCGTTCTTCCAGAATTTCACCGAGAGCCATGATAAAGGCCACTTCCGCGGCTGCGAAAAATTCCCCTATGGCCATGGCGGACAGTATGCCTATGGAAATCAGCACAAGAGCCGTTATTTTTCGGTACAGCAGAAGATACTTTAATGCAAAAAATACAATGGGTGAGCCTGAAATGAAAATGGTCAGCCAAATGGGCAGATCAGGTATGAAAAAGAAATTCATATCCAAAAAATGAAAAATAATGCCCGCAGCCAAGAAAATGCCGCTGGCAATAGTCATTTTTTCGGAGTACAGGAAATTGAAAAACAGGTTGGCCTGTTCATAAAGTTTTTTGTACATATTGTGTCCTTTAAATTGGTATGGCGTGCATCAGTGCTCCAGCACAGAGCGTAAACTCCTATCCCAGCCTTGAAAACTGCTCAATCACGGAACTGAGCTTTTTGAGCACTTCTTCTTCATTGCCGTGGCGTATGTCATCCAGTACGCAGTGTTTGATGTGCGATTCCAAAAGCTGCTGGCCTGCTTTGTGCAGGGCGGATTTGGCGGCGCTGATCTGGATAAGGATTTTTTCGCAGTCGCCGTCTTCCTCTATGAGCTTTTTTATGCCGCGGATTTGGCCCTCAATCTTGCTGAAGCGGGCAATTATGGCTTTTTCGTTTGTGCATTTCATAAAAAACTCCGTTGGCTGATTCGTGTTCTTTGCTGTAAAAATACTATATACCCCTATAGGGTATTAAGTCAAGGCAAAAATTTTACTGTTTTAACTTCACGGCAGAAAAATTTTTTACGGTGCGGAAAATCATGCGGTTCTGTATTATATGAAAAAAGAAAAGATAACGGCAGAGAAAGACATCTATGCGCATAAAAATAAAAATGTTAATGCAATGACAGCCAAAATCTTTTGCTTCGGGCATCTTCGCCGATTATTGCGGACGTCTGCGCGTTTATTCTCCAACAGCTTTTATCTCTTGAAAAAATTTAAAATTAATGCTATTTTGGCTTGACAAAACAACAAATTAAACCTAATAATTTTCGTTCGGTTTAACTTTAAATGGAGGAAACTATGCCTACTATCAGCCAATTAGTTCGTTTTGAACGTACCAAGGTTGTAAAGCGTAAAAAGACCCCTGCATTGCAAGAATGCCCTCAGCGCCGCGGCGTATGCACCCGTGTGTATACCACCACCCCTAAGAAGCCTAACTCCGCTCTTCGTAAGGTTGCCCGTGTGCGTTTGACCAACGGCATTGAAGTGTCTGCTTACATCCCGGGTGAAGGTCACAACCTGCAGGAACACAGCGTTGTTATGATTCGCGGCGGCCGTGTAAAAGACTTACCCGGTGTTCGTTATCATATCGTTCGCGGTACTCTTGATACTGCAGGTGTTGCGGATCGTCGTCAACGTCGTTCAAAATACGGCGCAAAACGTCCGAAATAGTATTGTATTCATTAAAAATTTTTTAAATTTGTACTGCTGCAAGGTAACTCGGTGGTTCCGGGTTATCGTTGGAGTAATGTATGGAGGAATCACCATGCCCCGTAAAGGTCCCGTTCCCCGCAGGGAGATTTTACCTGATCCGATTTTCAACAGCAAAATGGTAACCCGTTTTGTGAACCGTCTTATGTATGACGGCAAAAAAGGTCCTGCCGAAAGCATTTTCTATAACGCATTGAATTCTTTGGCAGAAAAAACAGGCGAAGAAGCCATCAAAGCTTTTGAAAAAGCTATTGACAACGTAAAGCCTCATGTAGAAGTTAAGTCTCGCCGTGTAGGCGGTGCCAACTATCAAGTGCCTGTTGAAGTTCGCGCTGAACGTCAAAACTCACTTGCTATCCGCTGGCTCATCACCTATGCCCGTGCAAGAGGCGAAAAAGGCATGACCAATAAATTGGCAGCCGAATTTCTCGATGCTTTCAACGGCCGCGGCGGCGCTGTAAAGAAGAAAGAAGACACCCACCGCATGGCTGAAGCCAACAAAGCATTTGCACATTTCCGCTGGTAGGTCGATTATGTCACGTACATTCCAAATTAAAGATATCCGTAACATTGGTATTATGGCCCACATCGACGCGGGCAAAACGACTACCACCGAACGTATTCTTTTCTATACCGGTGTATCCCACAAAATCGGTGAAACCCACGACGGCGGCGCTACCATGGACTTCATGGAGCAGGAACAGGAACGTGGCATCACCATTACTTCCGCTGCAACCCAATGCACTTGGAAAGGCCATACCATTAACATCATTGACACCCCGGGCCACGTTGACTTTACCATTGAAGTAGAACGTTCCCTGCGTGTTCTTGACGGTGCAGTTGCAGTATTTGACGCAGTTGCCGGCGTAGAACCACAATCCGAAACAGTATGGCGTCAGGCCAACAACTACGGCGTTCCCCGTATTTGCTTTATCAACAAAATGGACCGTATCGGTGCCAACTTCTTCCGTGCCGTTGACATGATCCGTGAACGTCTCAAAGCTAAACCTATCATGCTCCAACTGCCCATCGGCAAAGAAGACCTCTTTGAAGGTGTTGTTGACCTTATTAAAGGCAAAGCAATTAAATTCGACAAAGAAACCAAAGGTGCAGATTTCTGGGAAGAAGACATTCCTGCAGACATGATGGATCTTTACGAAGAAAAACGTCAGGAAATGCTCGAATCCGTAGCTGAAGAAGATGAAGTGCTTCTCAATAAATACCTTGAAGAAGGTACGCTCTCCATCGAAGAAATTGAATCCTGCGTACGTAAAGCTACCATTAACCAAGCCATTGTGCCTGTACTTTGCGGTACTGCTTTCCGTAACATGGGTGTTCAGCCTCTGCTTGACGCTATTGTAAAATATCTTCCTTCTCCTCTGGATATTCCGCCGATGAAAGGCTGCGATCCCGATGACGAAGAAAAAACAATGGAATGCCTTCCTGAAGACAAGAAACCCCTTGCAGGTCTTGTATTCAAACTTGCAGCCGACCCGTATATCGGTCACCTTTCCTTCTTCCGTATTTACTCAGGCGTTGTTGAACCCGGCATGAGCGTTCTCAACACCACTACCGGCAAGAAAGAACGTGTAGGCCGTATCGTTCGCATGCACGCCAACAAACGTGATGAAATCAAATGGGCAGGCGCAGGCGACATTGTTGCTCTCGTAGGTTTGAAAAACGTTTCCACAGGTGATACCCTTTGTGATGAAAGCCTTCCCGTAAAGCTTGAATCCCTGAACATTCCTGAACCGGTTATCGAACTTGCCATTGAGCCCAAAACCAAAGCTGACCGTGATTCTCTTTCCCAAGCTCTTAATAAACTTGCGAAAGAAGACCCCTCTTTCCGCGTAAAAGGCGATGAAGAAACCGGTCAGACCGTTATCGCAGGTATGGGCGAACTTCACCTTGAAATTATCGTTGACCGTCTCCTTCGTGAATTCAACGTACAGGCTAACGTGGGCAAACCTCAGGTTGCTTATCGTGAAACCATTACCAAGCCAAGCAAAACTGATACCAAATATGCAAAACAATCCGGCGGCCGCGGTCAATACGGTCACGTTGTTCTTGAAGTTGAACCAAATCCGGGCAACGGTTACGAGTTTGTAAACTCTATCACCGGCGGTGTAATTCCCAAAGAATATATTCCTGCCGTTGACAAAGGTATTCAGGATGCTTTGAAGAGCGGTGTTCTTGCAGGATTCCCTGTAGTTGACGTAAAAGTTAACCTCGTATTCGGTTCTTATCACGAAGTTGACTCCTCTGAACAAGCTTTCTATATTGCAGGTTCCATGGCTATTAAAGACGCTATGCAGAAAGCTGCTCCTGCTCTCCTTGAACCGATCATGGACGTTGAAGTTGTTACCCCTGAAGATTACCTCGGTGATGTTATGGGTGACCTTAACGGACGCCGCGGCCGTGTTCAAGGTATGGAAGCCCGTGCAGGTGCTCAGTCTATCCGTGCACAAGTACCGCTTTCCGAAATGTTTGGTTATGCTACCGACCTTCGTTCCAAAACACAAGGCCGTGCAACATTTACCATGCAGTTCGACCATTACGAAAAAGTGCCTGCAAGCATTGCAGATACGCTTACCAAAAAAGACGCATAAGAAATTCTTGTGTTTCAATATGAAAAAAGGCTGTCGTTTGACAGCTTTTTTTTTCATTTTTCTCTTGCGCAGAACGGCAGTCTGTCTTATTTAGAGTATGTTTGCGAATTGATTGTACTGATTATAATTAGGGTATGTTTCCGAATTAACACCATTGATTATAGCAGTTATAAAAATATCAACAGAAACATCCGTTTTAAAATTTGTTTTGGTTTGGCAAAAAGATTTTTCAGCTGCTCTTATTTACGGTATTTGCGGAACTGAAGCCAAAGTTTTTGTAACGTTCCTTAAATACCGTGTAATGAGGGGGCTAGGGGAGCCATCTTAAGGGTGACGGGTCATTTGCGTCAGTGAGCTTGCGAACTTTACGCAAACGGACAGCAAGGCAACCATTTTCCCCAAGAAAAAAAATTTGCAAATATTCTTCAATGGGGGGATCTGGGGAAATCATTTTCTCCGAAAATAATTCAAAAGAAATTAAAGAAAAAACAGGGAGGAGCTGCCATGAATTTTACTATCGAGAATATTTTATTTATTGGTTCGGTTTTGATATTTCTCAGTATATTGATGACAAAAGCCAGCTGTAAGCTTGGAATACCGACCTTGCTGATCTTTCTTATTTTAGGCATGGCTGTCGGCAGTGACGGGCTCGGCCTGCATTTTTACAGTATGGAGCAGGCGCAGTTTATCGGCATTGTGGCGCTGAGCATTATTTTGTTTACCGGCGGCATGGATACGCAGATAAAACAAATACGGCCGGTGCTGAAGCAGGGGCTTTTGCTGTCCACCGCCGGCGTTTTGCTGACAACGGCTCTGACCGGATTGTTTATTTACTTTTTGTTTCAGCTTGATTTTATTCCTATTACTCTGACGCTGCCGACTTCTTTGCTTTTGGCGGCAACCATGTCGTCAACGGACAGCGCTTCGGTTTTTAATTTACTCCGCTCCCAGAATTTGGAATTGAAAGAAAATCTCCGACCAATGCTTGAATTGGAAAGCGGCAGTAACGATCCCGTGGCATACATGCTGACTATTGTGCTTATTCAATATATTTTAAGCCCTGAAAGCGTTTCGGCGTTCGGCATATTATGGCAGTTATTTCTGCAGTTTTTATTGGGCAGTGTCTTGGGGATCGTGTTCGGTTTTGCGGTTGTAAAAATAATCAATTGCATAAACCTGAAAAATTCTTCGCTGTATCCTTTGCTGCTTTTGGTATTGATTTTTATAACATTCACCGTGACCGATTATGTCAAAGGCAACGGCTATCTTGCCGTTTATCTTGCCGGTATTGTTGTTGGCAACAGTAAATGCGCGTTCAGGCGTGAAATACAGTCCTTCATGGACGGTTTTACCTGGCTGTTTCAGATTATTATGTTCCTTGTTTTGGGCTTGTTGGTCAATCCTCATGAAATGTGGGAAGTGGCGGGTTTTGCTCTGGTTATCGGTATTTTTATGATGCTTGCGGCAAGGCCTCTCAGCGTATATTTGTGCTTGCTTCCGTTTAACGCCATGCCGGCAAAAGCAAAAGCTTTTGTTTCCTGGGTAGGTCTTCGCGGAGCAGTGCCGATAATTTTTGCAACATATCCTGTTGTCGCGGGTGTTGATTATTCCGATCAGCTTTTTAATATGGTGTTTTTTATTACGTTAATTTCCTTGGTTGTTCAGGGTATGACCATAACCTTTGCCGCAAACACATTGGATCTTAAAGATGAAAACAGGCCCATGGACAGGGAATTCGGCGTTGAATTGGCAGAAGATATCAATTCCAAACTGATCGAAGAAAAAGTGCAGGGAGAAACAGACGGAAAAAGTCTGTCAGAGTTGAAGATGGAGCAGGGAACCTTGGTAATGCTCATTAAACGGAACAATTCTTATCTTATCCCTAACGGCAGCACTGTTCTTCAGGAAGGGGACAAACTGCTTATTATCAAGGAAACGGAGCAGTAAGGCTGTGAAAAGAATGTTTTGTTTTTGATTGTCAGTTTAGTTGATTGCAGTGTGCTGACTGAACCGTTTAATTTGTTTAGGGGAGTGTTTAAATATTTTTCCGGGGAAATGATTTTATCAGACCCTTTATTGTTCGGCATTTGCGAAACCTTGCCAAATTGGCGGTACAGTAATTACAGCTAATATGAGAAAAAAATTTTTTCATAATTGATGAGTGTTTCCAAATTTTTTTTAAAAGATTGTGTTGCTGTCCATTTGCGAAACGTTCGCAAACTCACTAAAGCAAACGACTGTTACCCTTTGGGAGGCTCTCCAACCCTTCACATTACACGGTATTTACGGAACTTTGCCGCAGGTTTCGGATTATGTTTCGTAAATACCGTGTAATAAGAGAGGGAAAAATTTTTTCCAAATCAAAACAAACTTTAAAACTGTCTCTTTCTATTGATTTTTTTTGCAAGTGCTATAATTAATACTATTAATTCGGGAAGATACCCTAAAATTGTTTTATAGATGGTGTTATAAAGGACAGAATCAGTACAGATATTTCGGAAACATTGTATAATGTGATATGGCAGTTGAGGTATAAGGCTTTGTGAAAAAAAAAAAGGCGGCTTAACCGGCCTTTTTTTTGTTTTTGCCAATAAAGAAT
>CALUWZ010000022.1 GCA_944324625.1 uncultured Mailhella sp.
ATTATGCCCTTTCCCTTTGAAATCATTGCCCTGCACCTGAACGCCGGCTTTGACCCTAAAAGCCATGCACCGCTCACGGCATGGCTTGAAAAGGAAAACATTGCCTCGCACATTGAAGTGACAGACCACGGCATACGGGCCCACACGGACGAAAACAGAACAAAATCCCCTTGTTTTTTCTGCGCTTTTCTGCGGCGCAAACGTCTTTTTGAGCTGTGCGGGGAACTTAATCTCACCCACCTTGCCTTCGGCCACAATGCCGATGACGTGGTATCCACCTTTCTGCTCAATCTCGTGCAGACGGGACGCATTGACGGCATGAGCATGAACGAGCCCTTTTTCGGCGGCCGCCTGAACGTCATACGCCCCCTTGCAATGGTGGAAAAACAGCATATCATAAAATCAGCGGAGCTTTGGGAACTGCCTGTTTTTTCCAATCCCTGCCCGTCTGCGGGAAGCACAAAGCGCACGGATCTGCTGTCCAAGCTGGATCTGCTCTGCGGCGGCAGCAAAAACGGAAAGCGCAATTTTTATCAGGGCATTATCCGCTGGCAAATGCAGAAACACCTTCTGCCCCCCGAACAGCAGGTGGACGTCAGCAAATACATAAAAGAAAAACAGGAAGCAGTGCGCCGCCAAAAAGAAGCCCGAAACGCCGAAACGGCTGACGGCACGGAATAAGAAAAAAACATGGCACTTGCAAAAATACGCTATCTGCACGAAAGCAGAAAATTTTACGGCGAAAAGGGCATTGCTCCCGCCACGCCGAAATCCTGCGGCATGGATCTTCGGGCATGCTTTGAAAATGAAAGCGTCACCGTTCTGCCGGGTGAACGCGTTCCCGTGCCCACAGGCATAGCCCTTGAAATATGCAAAGAAAACACTGCCGCTTTTCTGTATTCCAGAAGCGGCCTCGGCGCCGTGAAAGGCCTGACCGTGGCTCAGGGCGTGGGCGTCATTGATCCTGACTATCGGGGCGAAATCATTGCCTATATGCTGAACACGTCCAAGGAAGCCGTGACAGTGGAACAGGGCGACAGAATAGCCCAGCTTGTGTTTCAGCCCTACGAGCCCATAAGCCTTGAAGAAAGCGATGAACTTTCCGGCACGGAACGGGGCACGGGCGGCTACGGCCATACGGGCAGCAAATAAACGCACAGGATATGGATTTTTATTATCAAAAACAGGCAGACAAAAGCGCACGAGGTAAATTATGCTGCCGCTATTAACTTTTGAATACAACGATACGTGGAAAGTCCCCACAATGCAGGAATGTTTCCGCTTGTGGAACAAATACCAGATGATGCCCCACATCAAGGCCCACTGCCTCACGGTGGCGCGCACGGCCCTGACCTTTGCCAAGCGTTTTGAATTGGCGGGACATCCCCTTCGGGAAGATTTGGTGCTGGCATCCGCCCTTCTGCACGACCTTGCCAAAAGCTACACCATTTATTACGGCGGCGACCATGCAGGACTCGGCGCGGCATGGGTCATGCAGGAAACCCAAAATCCCGTCATTGCCCAAGCCGTCATTGCCCACGTGCTGTGGTTTTTTGACGAAGGCGAACTGGCCATTGACAAAAATCCCTGCACCCTGCCCATTTTGATTTCCTACGCCGACAAAAGGGTTCAGCACGACAAAATCGTCAGCCTTGACGAACGCTTTGCGGATTTGATCAAACGCTACGGCACAACCCAAGAGAAAATCGATCTCATCAACATCAACTACGAGCAAAGCAAAAAAATGGAAAATGCCCTCATCCGTTTCGGCGTGGACATCAATCTTGAGCCCAAACAGCTTGTAAAAATAAAAACCAAATAAATCCGCACCGAAAACCTGCGTGCGGAAACGGCAAAAAGGACTGAAAAATGGACGTACTGCTTATTGCGGGAGGCTGGTCTCCCGAACGGGAAATTTCGCTGAAAGGTGCCGAAGGCATACAAAAAGTGCTTGCCGAACGCGGCCACAGCGTCACCTTTTTTGATCTGTCGGAAGGTTTTGACGCACTCATCCCCCTTGCGCAGAAGGCGGAAGCGGCCTTTATCAACCTGCACGGCTCCCCGGGCGAAGACGGTCTGGTGCAGGCTCTTCTGGACCGCGTCAACTGTCCCTACCAAGGCGCGGACGCCGCAGGTTCTTTCCTTGCCATTCACAAATACGCCGCCAAAAGCCTGTTTAAAGCCCACGGCCTGAACACGGCAAAGGGAGTTTTCCTGCCCGGTCTGACAGCCGAAAACCTGCAGGAAAAAGCCGATCTTACGGAAAAAGAACTGCGCTATCCCCTTTTTGTCAAATCCAACAACGGCGGTTCCAGCATTCACTTATACCGCGTCACAAACAGAAAAGAACTTCTTGAGGCCCTTGCCGCCTGCCTCGACGCAGGCCTTGAAGTCCTCATCGAAGAACTTATTAAAGGAAAAGAAGTGACCTGCGGCATTCTGGGCGAAGAAGCTCTTCCGCCTATTCTCATCGAATCCAAAGCGGAATTTTTCGATTTTACCAACAAATACGCGGCAGACGGCGCAAAAGAAACCTGTCCTGCCCCCATAGGCGAAAAAGCCACCAAAGCCGTGCAGGAAATGGCGCTGAAAGCCCATAAAATACTCGGCCTTTCCGATTACAGCCGTTCCGACTTCATTTTGACCGAAGACGGCACGCCCTATATTCTGGAAGTCAATACCCTGCCCGGCATGACCTCGGCCAGCCTCGTGCCCAAGGAAGCCAAAGAAATAGGCCTGAGTTTCGGCGAACTCATCGAAAAGCTCCTCGAACTTGCCAAAAAGAAAAAACACTAAAATATGCAAAAGAAAGGCTTTGCCGCAGGGCAGAGCCTTTTTTTCGGCCCTTTCCCCAAAAAAACAAAATTTCTGCATCCGCAGTACGGCAGAATACGGACGCATTGCAGGCAATAAGCAGCGGAACGCAATACAGGCAGGATTTTCTTTGCTGCGAACTCCGCAAAAGAGGGTGCCGGCTTTTTTTGGCAAAGTGAACGCAGAAGACATCCGGGGAGATGAAAGAGGGGGACGGACAAAGGGCTTCCTCCCTAGAAGGACTTTGTTAAAATAATTTTAACTGTTTTTTATAATTGCCGATAAAAGAAAAAATTGAAAAAAGAAAAAATTTTTTTTGTCTGCCGCTTTCCGCAACCTGTCAGAAAAGGGGTAAAAAACTGTTTTTCTTCAGTCCCAAAGCGGCTGTCTGCCATTTATTCCTCATTCTAACGTCTTGCCATTTTTAGACAATTTTCCTATAAAACAAAAGCGGACCGAAAAACGCAAAAGAATACACAAGGAAGACGCCATGGCAGAAAACAATGCAAAGGACACCCAAACTGTCCCAAACCAAGCCCCAAGCCCTCTTGATGCTTCTGTTTTAAAATCCGTGCCCAAAGCCATTATGGCAGGCCGCTTTGCTTACTGGAGTCTCGGCGTTGCCATGGCTGTCTGGGCAAGCCTCGTTCCTTTTGCCAAAAACCGCCTCGCCGTCAACGAAGCGGAACTCGGCATGCTTTTGCTCTGCCTCGGCCTCGGCGCCACCATATCCATGCCCTTTGCAGGCGCCATGACCGCCAAATTCGGCTGCCGCGCCATGCAGTGCGCGGGCATTCCCCTGTATTATCTTGCGCTTTTCGGCTTAAGTTTCATGCCCACGCCCCTCATGCAGGGCATTTGCCTGACCTTTTTCGGCATTATGAGCGGCAGCCTCGACGTGGCCATGAATATCCAAATCGCCTATCTTGAACAGGTGAGCCAAAGACGCCTCATGGCCAACCTGCACGCCATGTATATGATAGGCGTTGCCACGGGTGCGGGCGGCATGGCCGTTCTGCTCAATTTAACCGCAAGCCCCGTGCTTGCGGACGCCGTGCTCTGCCTTCTCAACATTGCGGGCCTTCTCGTTTTCCAAGGCCATTTCTTCCCCAAAAGAACCTTTGAAAACAAGGAAAAAACACCCCTCATCGTTGTTCCCAAAGGCCTTGTGTTCTGGCTCGGCTTCATTTGCTTTTTCGTATACATGATCGAAGGCGTGCTCATGGACTGGAGCGCCCTGTTCATGCACGAAATACGCAGCGTCCCCCTTTCCGAGGCAAGCCTCGGCTATGCCATTTTCGCCGTCACCATGACCTGCGGACGCCTGACGGGAGACAGAATCGCCTCCCTCTTCGGCACCAAAAAACTCCTTTTTTACGGCCTTTCCGCAAGCGTGCTGTGTTTTCTTGCCATAGCCCTTGTCCCCTATGTGCCCCTGATTTTCTTCTTTTTCTTCCTGCTCGGCGTGTGCGCTTCCAATGCCGTGCCCATGCTCTTTACCCTTGTCACGAGAAATACCGTGGGCAGCCTTGACAACAGCATTGCGGGCGTAAGCCTGCTCGGCTATCTCGGCCTTTTGTCGGGCCCTGCCATTATGGGCTTTGTGGCGCACAGCTTCGGCCTTGTGTACGTTTTCGTGACTATGGCCTTTTTCCTTGCCTGCGTGGCCTTCCTCTTCACCCGCCTGAAACTCAAAGAATAGTCCTTTATACGGAATAAGCCCTTATTTTGCTTGCCTTTGGGAAAAAAATTCCCTACAAAGGAAAAAACGTTTTGCAAGGTCAGACATGAATTTTGTTACCCTTAATTTTGCGCTTTTCTTTCTTTGCGTGCTCATTCTGTTCAGCTTCAGCGCCCGTTCCGTAAAAACACACAAAATTTTTCTGCTGTGTTTCAACCTGATTTTTTATGCTTTTGCAGGCGTTCAGTTTCTGCCGCTGCTTTTAAGCGTGGCATTTATCAATTATGTTTCGGCAAAGCTCACCAACGGCCGTCCCCTGAAAAAAGCGGGCTTCCGCCGTTTTACGGTATGTTTCTGCGTGAGCCTGCAGATTCTTCTCCTTGCCTTTTACAAATATTATGAATTTTTTATCCTGAACACGGAAAATCTGCTCCGCCTTGCAGGCCTTGACTATAGCCTCATCGGCCTTTTGCCCTCTGTGGACATTTTGCTGCCCGTGGGTCTCAGCTTTTATATTTTCCAAGGCATTTCCTATGCTGTCGACCGCTATCGGGACACGGGACTGAAAGCCCTCGGCTATTTTGACGTTCTGCTTTTTGTTTCCTTTTTCCCCACGGTTCTGGCAGGCCCCATAATGCGCAGCAGCCAGTTTTTTCCGCAGTTTGCCGAAGATCCCGCTCCCGATGACGAAGAATACAAAAAACTGGAAAAAAAATACATTGACGCCGACATTGCCGAAGGATTTGCCTATATCCTGAGCGGTCTGTTCAAAAAAGTGGTCATTGCCAGCTATCTTTCCGAACATATTGTCCGCGACGTTTTCCAAAATCCCGATTTCTACAGCTCCGAAACCGTGCTTGCCGCCATGTATGCCTATGCCATGCAGATTTTCTGCGACTTTTCGGGCTATACGGATTTGGCGATAGGCATAGGCAGGCTCATGGGCATAAAAATACCCCAAAACTTCAGCGCTCCCTATCTTGCCGTCAGCCTGCAGGATTTTTGGCGGCGCTGGCATATCAGCCTTTCGACATGGCTTCGGGATTACCTTTACATCACCCTCGGCGGAAACAGAAAAGGCAATAAATATTTCAACCTCTTTATCACCATGACCTTGGGCGGTCTGTGGCACGGTTCGCACCTGCGCTTTCTTATCTGGGGCATGGCCCACGGACTCGGCCTTATCGTCAATCATGCATGGAAAACGCTGTGCACCAATAAACTTTTTTCCGACGGCAAAGAAAAATCCGCAAAAGAAAACGCCCCGAAGCCGCACCCCGTTCTGCACGGAATATACAGCTTTTTCGGCTGGCTTCTGACCTTTCACACCGTCTGCGTGCTGTGGCTTTTCTTTCGGGCGGACAGCACGGAAAGCGCCCTTGCCATGCTTCGGCGGATTTTTGCCTTCACTGCCGAGGGCGACGGCTATTCCCTGCTTGTGCCTGCGGCAATTTTAATTACCATGCTCATGCAGGTTTTCGGCAAATACTGTTTTAACGGTCTTGCCCTGACCTTGGAAAAAGCATGGCTTCCCGTAAAAATCGCACTTATTGCCCTGCTGGCTGCCATTATCCTCAAAATGGGGCCTGACGGCGTTCTGCCCTTCATTTATTTTCAGTTTTAGAGCGTATTATGAAAATCTGCAAAGTTTCCCGAAAAAGCCTGCTTATTTATGCCGTTGTCTTTTTCCTCATGCTGTTTTTTGAGGCGCAGCGCCTGAACCCCCTGCTGGAACGGGAAAGCGCAAAATATCCGTTTCTGCGTCCCATACAGGAATTTCTGACCGAAACAGGCGAAAAAAGCGGCCTGTATGCCCTGAGCAGCCGCATGTACGATACGGTCAGCGCCGTAAGCCAAAATTCCCTTTTCAGCGAAAACCGCAGCCTTTTTCCCGTACTGCAGACATGGCTTGACGGAATGCAGCGCAGGCTGACGGCCCAAAGCGGACAAAACAGCACACAGACTGCAGAACAAAACACCGCACAAAATACGGCACAGAACACCGCACAGAACGCGGCAGACAGCGCAGAACAGAATACGGCGCAGACACAGCCTGCCGAAAATTCCGCCTTGCAAAAAGAGTCCCTGCAGAACCAAGCCGAACGCAGCCAAACAGCCTCCCGAACAAAAAGCGTTTCGGCTGAAAGTTCCGTGCAGAAAACTGCCGTGCCTGCACAAAACAGCGGCGGTGCGGCAAAAGAAAGCGCAGAGCAGAAGAGCCTGCCGCCGTATAAGCAGAACAGCCTCGGCTATCCCTTCAATACAGATTTATTGGAAAAAAATCAGTATCCCGAAGGCTCTGACATTTATCACGCCCTTATGCCCGATTTCGGCAGAAAGAAAACCGTGCTTCTTATCGGCGATTCCATGATGATGGAAGGCCTCGGCCCCACCCTGCACCACCGCCTGCGCAGACGCGACAATCTGGACGTATACCGTGAGGGAAAATATTCTTCGGGCCTCAGCCGTCCCGACTTTTACGACTGGCCGAAAAACCTCGCCGCCATGCTGGAAAAATACAGCCCTGACCTGCTGATAATGAGCCTCGGCGCCAACGACACCCAAGACATTGTCATAGACAAAAAGCGTTATTTTATCGACACCAAGCCGTGGGCTGAAATTTACCTTCAGCGTTCCAAGGATTTTATTGCCCTTGCGGACAACGGCAGACGGCATATCGTATGGGTGAGCCTGCCCGTCATGGGCAAGGAGCCCTACTTCACCCGCACGCGCCTGATTTCCAGACTGCAGGCCGAGGCAAGCCGAACCGTTCCCAACGCAAGCTTTGTGAACATAGAGCACCTGCTCACGGAAAACGGCAGATATACGACCTTTTACAAGGATAAGAACAATCAGAGCATACGCCTGCGCTCACAGGATTTAATCCATGTCAGCAATGCGGGCGGCGAAATTCTCACTGATTATGTCCTGCCCGAAGTGGACAGACACCTTGCAGCCCTGTACGCCGAGGACGTGCCCCAAAGCTATCCGCCCGCTGCAGGCATGGCAAACCGTGTGACCTTTACCTCGGAACTGCGCAGAAAACAGGCCGAATACTTTATATGGCTGCCCCAAACGGACACCAAAATCAGTGCCCCGAAAGAACCTCTTAATGTGCAGAAAGCCATTAAAGAACAGCTCGGAAACAGCCGCTTCCCCGTTTTGTACCTTCTGCACGGCGCAACAGGTTCAGGCAGGGATTTTGCGGATAATCTCGGCAAAAGCCTGCAGAAAATCGCCGACGGCAAAAAAGTCATTATTGTGGCCCCAAGCTGCGAACCCTTCGGCTGGTATGTAAACAGTCCGCTCATTGCAGAAAATCAAATCGCCGATTTTATCACCAAAGAACTGGTTCCGCATATCGACAGCCTCTATCCCTCCAGCGGAAAACGCAGCATTGCAGGGCTCAGCATGGGCGGCCACGGCGCACTTTTACTCGGCTTCCGCAATAAAAGCCTGTTCCGTTCCATGGCAGGCATAAGCGCGGTTATGGACATACGTGTCCACAAGGACAGCTGGAAAATAAAAAGTCTTCTCGGCGAATACGAACAAAACCAAAAAATCTGGGATGAAAACAGCGTGCTTGCCCTTATCGGCGAAAAATGGCCAGCCACCTCGCCCAAGCAGATCATTGTCACAACAGGCACGCAGGACAATCTTGTTCTGGAAGAAAACCGCAGGGCACAGGAACTGTTCCGCAAACGGGGATTCACCATAGACTACACGGAAGCCGAAGGCACGCACAGCTGGGACTTTTGGCGCAGATACATACCGCAGGTTCTCGAAAAGCAGGCGGATTACCTCAATTCCCTGTAATTTTCGGCCGCCTGCCGACAGCCATAAAAAAAGCAAAACCCGAAGATTTTGCTTTTTGCTCTGTTTTGCGCAGGCTTTGCTGCGAAACAAACCCCACCAAACACAAATTTGGCGTCCTGTTCGCCGACAGCGGTTTAAATTTTACAAAACCGCAATGCACTCGATTTCCACCAAAGCGCCGAGGGGCAGGCCCTTTACCGCAAAGCAGGAGCGGGCGGGAAAATCCTTGGTGAACACTTTGGCATATTCGGCATTAAAGGCCTGAAAATCAGCCATGTCATGAATAAAAACAGTGGTTTTTACCACATTGTCAACGCTTGCGCCCTGACTTTTCAAAACGGCGCACAGATTCTGCAGAGCCTGTCTTGCCTGTTCGGCAATGCCGCCCTCAACCATTTTTCCCGTGGCGGGCACAAGGCCGATTTGTCCTGAAAGATAGAGGGTATTGCCTGATTTTACGCCTTGGGAATAGGGGCCCACGGCATTGGGTGCTTCGTCGGTGAAAAAAATTTCTTTCATAATAACTCCTTATCGGTTAAGAGGGTGTATTTTCAAATTAATTCTGGCTGTGTCATATTGATATTTCAAAATGACGCCGCATTGTCTTTCCATATCATCGTTCCGTACAAAGAGTAAAGCCCCCTGCAAAAAATTTTGGCCGCGGCCGCCGCCGTTCTTTTCCGAAAAAAACAGGAAAGCTTCTTTTCACATATTGACAGTGTTCCGCATTTTATACTAGCTTTATGGTGCTTTACGGCAAAATACGCGCGGCAGGGCCCTGCACCGCCGCACAGGAACAAGGAGCCTTTATGTTTCCCAAAGTACGCCATGAAATGGAATATGTCTGTACCAAATGCAGTGCCCGCCACGGCATTGACGAACTGCTGTACACCTGCCCCGACTGCGGCGGCGTTCTTCTTTTGAACGACAAGGAATTTGATAAGCTCAAAGAAACCTCGGGCAAAGAATGGCAGGAAATTTTTGACGGCCGCCGCGCAACGGACTGCAAAGCCCTGAAAGGCATTTTCCGCTTTTACGAACTCATGGCGCCTGTTTTGGAAGAAGAGGACATTCTGTATCTCGGCGACGGCCACAGCCCCATCGTTGAGGCGTCCAAAGCCCTGAAGGACAAACTGGGCCTTAATTTTGCCTTCAAGCACGAAGGGCAGAACCCCTCCGCCTCTTTTAAAGACAGAGGCATGGCAGGCGCATTCAGCTATCTGAAATCAATGGTGCGCAAACACGGCTGGGACAATGTGCTTACAATCTGCGCCTCCACGGGCGATACGTCCGCAGCGGCAGCCCTCTACGGCTCCTACGTGGGCGATCCCATAAAAACCGTTGTGCTCCTGCCCGAAGGAAAAGTTACGCCGCAGCAGCTTTCCCAGCCCCTTGGCAGCGGTGCCGCTGTTCTGCAGATTCCGGGCGTATTCGACGACTGCATGAAAGTGGTGGAATACCTTGCGGGCCATTACCGCGTTGCACTTTTAAACTCCAAAAACAGCTGGCGCATTCTGGGTCAGGAATCTTATGCCTATGAAACTGCGCAGGAATACCGCTGGAAACTCCAAGACAAGGCGCTTTTTGTACCCATCGGCAATGCGGGCAACATCACCGCCATCATGTCAGGCCTCCTGAAAATGAAACGCCTTGACATCATCGACGGCCTGCCCCGTCTTTTCGGCGTGCAGTCCCACCATGCCGACCCCGTATACCAATATTACAGCCAGCCCGAAGAAAACCGCACCTATCACCCCGTAGACGTACAGCCGAGCGTTGCGCAGGCCGCCATGATCGGCAATCCCGTTTCCTTCCCCCGCGTGCAGAAACTGGTTAGGGAATACGAAGCCCTCGGCGGTGATTTCAATGTGGTTCAGGTAACGGAACAGGCCATTATGGATGCCATGATACTTGCCAACATGCACGGCCATATTGCCTGCACCCAAGGCGGAGAATGCCTTGCTGGCCTTATCAGGGCAAAGGAAGAAGGCAGGATAGGCAGTGAATTTGCCGTGCTTGACGCAACGGCCCATGCCCTCAAATTCTCCGGCTTCCAAGACATGTATTTCCAAAACACTTTCCCCGAATGCTTTGGCGTAACACCTAAAAAAGACATGCGGAATCTTCCGCACACCATTATTTCCGAAGAGCGCAGAAACGCCCTTTCCAAGGAAGAATTTACCGAAGAAGCTGCACATAATATTGCAAAATATATGAATTTGTTAGAAAAATAACAAATAATTCACGCAAAATTGCGGTTTCTGCTTGACAGGGAAGAAATTGCAAGCTATTTCATTAAAAAGCCACAAAGTGGTAAATCTTGAACATTAGTGAAAACTAATATTTGGAGGACATTATGGGTTACACTGTTAGTGTTGACGCTGATAAATGCGTAGGTTGCGGTGAATGTGTTGATATCTGCCCCGTTAGCCTTTACGAACTCGTAGACGGCAAAAGCGAACCAAAAAATCCTGACGAATGCCTTGGCTGTGAATCCTGTACAGGCGTTTGCGAACACGACGCTATCACCATTGAAGAAGTATAATTTTTATACTCATCAATAATTTTGTGGCAAGGCTTATGCTTTGCCACTTTTTTTAACAAAAGGAGCATATATGGCATTATACACCGATCAGGAAGCCCTTGACTATCACGAATTTCCCCGCAAAGGCAAAGTGGAGGTCATTCCCACCGTTGCCTGCAATACCCAAAAAGATTTGTCCGTGGCGTATTCTCCGGGCGTTGCCGTGCCATGTATGAAAATCCATGAAAACGAAGCGCTTGCCGATACCTATACGGGACGCGCCAACCTTGTGGCGGTTGTGTCCAACGGAACGGCCGTGCTCGGCCTCGGCAGCATCGGCGCAAAAGCCGCCAAGCCCGTTATGGAAGGCAAGGGCCTTCTGTTCAAAATGTTTGCGGACGTGGACGTTTTTGACATTGAACTTGACGAAAAAGACCCCAAAAAACTCTGCACAATCGTCAAAGCCCTTGAACCGACCTTCGGCGGCATAAACCTTGAAGACATCAAAGCGCCCGAATGTTTTTACATTGAAGAACGCCTGAAAAAAGAAATGAATATTCCCGTGTTCCATGACGACCAGCACGGCACGGCGGTTATTTCGGGCGCAGGGCTGATTAATGCCTGCTATCTCACCAAAAGAAAAATTTCCGCCTGCAAAATCGTCATTTCAGGCGCAGGAGCCGCAGCCATTGCCTGTGCCAATTTCTATGTTTCCTTGGGCGCAAAACGAAAGAATATTTTCATGTTCGACTCCAAAGGCCTTATTCACCAAGGCAGAACGGACCTGAACAAATACAAAAAACGCTACGCGCAAAAAGAAAGCTGCACCATGGCCGAAGCCATGAAGGGTGCGGACGTTTTCCTCGGCCTGTCCAGAAAAGGCGTGATCAGCGGCGATATGCTCAAAACCATGAACAAACAGCCCCTTATTTTCGCCTGCGCCAACCCCGATCCCGAAATTACATACGAAGAGGCTAAAAAAGCCGTTCCCGACTGCATTATAGGCACGGGCAGAAGCGATTACCCCAACCAGATCAACAACGTGTCAGGCTTTCCCTTCCTGTTCAGAGGAGCCCTTGACGCGGGCGCAACGGAAATCAACGAAGCCATGAAAATCGCCGCCGCCAACGCCCTTGCCATGCTTGCCCGCGAAAACGACATTCCGAAGGAAGTGACGGACGCATACGGCGGCCAAACCTTCACCTTCGGCACGGACTACATTATCCCGAAACCGCTTGACCCGAGAATTCTTGAATGGGAAACTGCTGCCGTAGCCAAAGCCGCTATGGAATCAGGCGTGGCGCAAAGACCGATCAAAGACTTTGACGCTTACAGAAAAGCCCTCAAAGAACGGGTGCAAAAAAGCCGCCTGCGCGCAGCCGCCGTGCAGAAATTATATTGATTCGGCCGAAAAAACAGAGTGCCTTTAAATTTAAACTCCCCGATTTGTGTTTTCACCGCAGCGGGGAGTTTTTTTATACCGAGTACAGACGGAAACTGCCTGTCAATCAATGCATGCCGCAGGGCAGAGCAATTTTCTTGACCTCGTTCCAGCTGAAAACCCTGCCAAAAATACAGTTATCCAAAATATTCTCCTCACCGAAAAGCCGTTCCAGATCTTCATCGGAAAAATCCCTGCCAAAGCCCTGACAAACGGCTTTTACCAGAAAACCCGTCTGAAGCTGTTTCGGGTCGGCAGGAACGGCGGAAGTTCCGAGTTTCAGCAGCACGGATATGATGCTGCGCACCACAGCGGCATCAAAGGAAACATTTTTATCTGCGCACCATTCCAAATCAAAAGGACGGATAACGCCTTTTTCATCGGCAATGCAATTGAACGGTGCCAAATCCAAAGCCCAGCCCGGCAGGGTTTTTCCGCCGTCTTCGGAAATTTTCAGCAAATATTTGTACCACGGCAGAAATCCCATGACCAATTCCTGAACGGTCCAGCCCGGTTTTACAATAATACTGCGGATACAGTCGGAAAGAAGCCTGCCTTTGATATAGGGCTCATTTTTTATGATCTGCCGTATACCGCTCTTGGCGTCGGGCTTATCCGCCCCCAGATCGGGAAACAGGGATTCACGCAGGCACATAAGCTCACCGCCGCAGTCTTTCAGGGTCATTTTTTTCAGATATTTTTTCTGTCCGCCGAGAAACTGTCCGTAATGTTCCGCCAAAACATCGGAAAGTTCTTTGGTGCCGCCGTACTCCGCACAGGGCGAACACACAAAGCAGAGTGAGTTGGCAAGTTCCGCCGCAAGCCCTGCCTCCGCCGCACTGCGCCATGCTTCGCCGAGGTTGAATTCCATTTTATCCCGATATTTTGAAAGAATGCCGAAAAAAGCCGCCGCATCAAAACGATCCGTGCTGTCCAGCCCTTTTTGGAGCATAACGGCAGCAGGCATTTTATAATCAGGTATGGGCGCAAACTGCTCCAAATACGCAAAACCGGCCTCATGCAGAAGTGCGGTCAGTTCTTTTCGGCTGTAGGTTCTGACCCCATGTTCATGGTATACGCCGCAGATACTGCCCCATGCTATGCCCGTATGATCTTCGGGTTTTCCCGCAAAATACGCCAAACCGAGTTTGTTTTCTATGGCAAGAATCAGCGCGCCCCCTTCCTTCAAAAGACTGCGCACTTTTTGCAGAAGACGCAGTTCCGCTCCTTTGCCGCCGCCGTAAATGCGCGCATACTCCAATACGCCGATGAGGGTAACCGCATCAAAGGTGCCGATGAAATCCGCATCCAAATTCATAATATTCTCAACCAAAAAGGTCACATTATCCAGCCCCCTGCAGCGCAGGGCGGCAATTTCCGCACGGGCTGCGCTGCCTTCCACTGCCAGAATCTCACCGCCGCACTCGCCGAGATAACGGGTTACGGCACCGCAGCCGCAGCCAAGTTCCAGAATGCGTTTTCCCCTGCCCAGACAATTTTCAAAGGGCCGCAGCAGATTGGCGCGCAGGGAAGACAAGTGATAGGCGGAAGGCCAGTCTTTCTGCAGTTTGGCTATTTCCTTGGAAAAAATACTTCTGTCGTATACCCGCCGCAAAACCGTCCGCAGATATTCTTCCGAACTTTTTCCGTCAGAATAATCAAAGCGTAAATTGCCTGCATACCAAAAATTTTTTTCCTCATCATAGGCATATTTTTGCGCCAAATCCATACGATCTCCTTTCCCCGCAGCTGCTTTCCCTTGCTCCGTGCGGCAAAAAAAACGGAATAAAACAATATACTTCAATAAATCAATATGGGCAAATACAAAAAAAGCCCCGAAAGGGCTTTTTCCGCGTACAGGCTTACGCCTGAAGCTTGACGATAAGATCGGAAAGGACTTGGGTCTGGCTGACCACTTCACTCACGGCTATGCGGGCTTCGCGCATATTGTTTGCATTTTCTTTTGCTATGGAATTTATGCTGTCCACAGACTGGGTAATTTCCTCACTGGTGGCTGACTGCTGTTCCGATGCCGTGGCAATGGCGTGAATCTGGTCTGCCGTGGTATCGGCCAGACGAACAATGCCGAGCATGGCTTCCCCTGCATGGCTGACCATTTGGGTTACGCTTTCAATCCGTTCCACTGCGCCCATGACAAGGCGGGTATTGTCATCCGTGGATTTTTGAATGGCATTGATGGCATTGCCCACGTCCGTAGTGCTTTTCATGGTTTTTTCCGCAAGCTTTCTGACTTCGTCCGCCACAACGGCAAAACCTCGCCCTGCCTCGCCTGCCCGGGCCGCCTCAATGGCTGCGTTCAGGGCAAGCAGATTGGTTTGGTCGGCAATATCGGAAATCACGTTCATAATTTCGTTAATGTCTTGGGCATGTTTGGAAAGCACGCTCATTTCCGACTGAAGTTTGACGGACTGCTCCCGAACGTCCTGCATGGCATGCACACATTCCTGCATGGATTCGGAACCTGCCTGAGCCTCGCTGCGCACCGTTGCGGCACTGTCAGCCGTTGTGCCTGCGTTCTTGGCAATTTCAAGCACGGTGGCATTCATTTCTTCCAAAGCCGTGGCAGTAGCCGAAACCCTGTCAGCCTGATCGGAAGCGCCGTTTTCGGAAAGTTCTATTTGGGAAGAAAGCTCTTCGGAAGCGGAAGAAGCAATGGCTGCCACCTGTTCCAGCTCCCTTGCAATGCTGCGCATATTGTCATGCGCCGTTTCGATCTCCCTTTGGGCAAGTTTTTGTTTGGTAACATCGGTCCACACGCTGATGACGTTGGAAATGTTTCCGGAATCGTCTTTTATGGGACGGGCAATGGTGTCCACATGAATGCGGCTGCCCCTGTGCGTGGTGTATTCAAGGCTGACTTGCCCTTCTTCTTTTGTATGAATGGCTTTTTGGGTGGCTGTATTGAAATTTTCCTGACGGTACATGAACTGACCCGACGTTTCGCCTATGCAGGATTCCATGGGACGGGAAATTTCCAAAAGTTTCATCATTTCCTCATTGGCGTACTGCAGCCTGTTGTCCGCCCCGAAAACAGCCGTAGGAATGGGAAGACCGGCAAGAATTTTCTGGGAAAATTCCAAAGCTTCTTTCATTTTGCTGACCATGAGCACAATATTGCTGTAAACGCCGCTGCGGCCTTCCTGTCTTTCGATGTCATAATTTCCGGCTGAAACCCTTTCCGCCAGCTCGGAAAGTTCCGCAGGGTCCGCGCCAAGCTGCTTTTGTACGGAACGGCTGATAAACACGGTCAGAAATACCGCAAGAAGCACTGCCGCGGCAGACGTTATCAGCAAGACAAGGTTTGCCTGTTCCTTTGCCCTGTCATACTGAACGCGCACAAAAGAAGAAAACTCAAGAGCAATGCCGATAAGCTCGGAAAACTTTTTGTTTTCCTCGGCAAGGGAAGCCTGAAAAACTGAAGAAACTTCAATAATGCGGTTCAAATCCATAAGATAAGCCTGAACATCGGAGCAGACTTTGGCAAAATCCGCAT